>JAUWLR010000256.1 GCA_030613615.1 Candidatus Eiseniibacteriota bacterium | reverse complement strand
GTCCTGTCACCGTGAGGTCCTCGCCATACGGCGCCGTCACCGCGATGACGGCCTCACCGTTGACGTCGGTCGTGTCGCTCACAGGCGCCACGCCCCACCCGCTGATGGTCACCACGACATCCGGCTTGGGATAGCCCTCGCTGTCCCAGACGGTCACCGTCACGTCAGTAGAGACGTTGACCGGGATCGTCGACGGGACGATGGTGTAGGTCACCGGGTAGATGACCGGGACCTCTTCGACGTAGCGGTAGTAGTTGGCCTTCGTGATGGTCAGCTTCGCCACGCCGGGCGCTGTCAGCGGCGTCACTGTCATGTCCATCGGCGCACCGGTCGCTTCCGCGACACCGATGACCTCACCGTCAATGACGAGCGCCACGATGGCGCCCGCGTCAGCCGTGATGTTGAACGTCCCCGCGCCGACCGGCAGAACTCCCTGGTGCGTGACCGTGAGCGGCTGCGGCACCTCGGAGTACAGGCGAGTGAACGCATCACCGTGCATGTGGAACAGATTGTACGTGACCTCTTTCTGATCGGGGTTGGAGGGCCAGTTCGAGGCCGCCAGATAGTGCTTCCCGGACGCGTTCGCGAACGCGGGCCTCAGTTCGCCGACGGACTCGTTGAAACGCCCCGCGGCGGGGTAGCCCGGATCGAACTCCGGCCACATCTCGTCGTACATCCCGAACACGAAGGTGTCGTTGACGAACGAGTAGCTGATCGCGGACGCCGCGATGAGACCGAGCGCACCGTGCTCGAGCCTGTGGAAGGCCTCGGTGAAGCACTCGCTCGACCAGTTGTACTTGCCCGTCAGGCAGTTTATGGAGAACACGAACGTCAGGTCGTCGTTCGAGAGCCCCCCGAGGTCACCGATGTGGTAGTCCGGCTCACTCCAGCCCGTCTCGCCGCCGTGGTCGCGGTGCTGCAGGATGAAGGCGCCTGAGTTGATGTCCGCGTTCAGCCGCGTGGCGTTGCCGCCCCAGTCTGTCAGGTGCCCCGCGGTCTGCGGGATGTAGCCCAGACCGTTGGGCCCGAAGTAGTCGACCAGCATGTAGGTGTTCCCGTTCGACGACCAGCTCTCGCCGGGCGAGTTGCCCGGGACGATGGCGTACTCCCTCACCGGCGTCTTCCCGTGGACGTTCGCGAGAAACCCGTAGACGATCTCGGCGCAGAGCTGGAACCAGCGGTCGTCCTGCCACCCGCAAGCCACAATGGGATTATCGTAGAAGTCTGGGTTCGTCGGCGGGGCGCGCTCGTAGTCGATGGCCTTGCGAACAAGACGTTCGACGTTCGACGGGTTCGCCGTCATTCTGGCCATTGCGATCTCCGGCAGGTGGTCGCCGTTGATGTCGCCGTAGATGTTGTCGGAGACGCAGGTCTGCACCCCATAGTAGAAGGGCGACGTGATGCCCGTCGTGCCTCCGCTCGTGACGTAGTCGCCCAGAAGCAGGATCGCCACGGGAGGCGTCGGGCTCGCGTAAGCGGTGTTGATCCACGACTCGATGGCGCTTGCGGTCGCGCCAGTCTCGGTGAGCGTCACGACGCCGGCGTCGATGCCCTGGTCCAGACGGAACTGCGCGATGCTGTCAGCCCACGCGGTGTAGACGGGGTCGTCCGGACAGATGACGACGTACTCGTAGTCCGTGTCCCGTGTGTCGGGAGCGCGGAACTGAGGCTCCGGAAGCGATCCGTAGTTCATGAGGTTCGCGGCCAGCACAGGCTCCCAGTACCGGTTCCTCAACCTGTCCTCGCCGAACTCGCCGTTCCCGCCTTCGAAGATCACGCGGACCTCTATGTCGGTATACGCGATGAGCTCCCGCGTCACCGGGTTGTACTGGAACGGCGTTATACCCAGCATCACTGCGTCGACACCTCTCAGGCTCGTGAGTTCGGAGAGACGGACCGCATTCTCCGGGTAGTTCGCGTCGGTCCCGTAGATGGCCTCGTCCTTGACGTAGACCGGCGGTGAGTCGTCGGTCTCGAAAGGGATCTCAGCAGCGGGAAGAACGTTCATGCCGTGAAACACCCGGCTCTTCATGGAGAGGATCTCGAGCCTCGGGACGGCGCCGTTCGGCACGGCGATGAAACGCCCGAAGCCGGGCAGGTTGGGCGCCCCCTTGTCGTTCGGCAACATGACGCCGGGAATCGAGATCTGCTG
>JAUWLR010000187.1 GCA_030613615.1 Candidatus Eiseniibacteriota bacterium | reverse complement strand
TGATGAAGCCCGCCGGCTATGTTGACCCCGACACCTCGCTCGAACGATGACCTGACGGCCGCCACGGTCCCTCCCGCCCCGAGAAACGACTTCTCGACCAGCTCTTTCGAGTAGGGCAGTTCGAGCGTTGCTTCCTCCAGTGCGGAGAGCGTGCCGTTCAGGAGCTTCGCCACGTAGACCTTGCTGTGGACCAGAAGCGCGTCCTCGACCGTGGCCGGGTCAGGCTCGACGACGTCATCCGGTGTCGCGACGCCCATGTCGAGCAGCTGCTCCTTCACCAGCCGGTACTTCCTCATCGGGAAGATGTGCGGCCCGATGTCGGCCTCGTAGTCGTCTGAGTAGAAGAGCACCGGTCTCATGAAGTGAGGCTCCTGTGAGTGTCCTGACGGTTCCGTGTCGCCCTGCTGCCGCACGGTTCTCACCGTGCGTCCGGCTCCTTGTCGCCCGGCTCCTGGTCGTCCGGCTCCTTGTCGCCCGGCTCTTGGTCGTCCGGCTCCTGGTCGTCCGGCTCCTTGTCGTCCGGCTCCTTGTCGCCCGGCTCCTGGTCGTCCGGCTCCTTGTCGCCCGGCTCCTGGTCGTCCGGCTCTCCGTCGTCTGCTTCTCCGAAGAGGATCCACGCCGGCGCGTCCTCTCCCGCCGCCCTGGCCGGTGTGAACCGCCACGCGCCGACCGCGCTCGTCAGCGGCGTCAGGTCCTCGTCGGTGACCGGCGTGCCCGGGATCACCTCGTCGGGGAATCCGTCCGCACCAACCAGTATCTCAACGCGCAGCTTCCCCTCTGCGAGAGCGAGCAGCGTCTCCGACGTGTCCGCCGGGGCCGCCCACCTCGACAGGAGCGGAAGTGTGTCGTACTCAACGGCAGTGTCCGCCCGGGACCCGGACAGCTCGATCGGCCGCAGGTACGGCTCGAGTTCCGGATGTGTTCTCGGATCTGTGAAGGCGGGCAGGAGCATCGCGGACCGGATGTCCGGGTCGACGGCGAGCGCCTTGGCCAGCTCTGCCTCGGCGTCGAGCCACTCGACACCGGACTCGGTTGCGAGTTCGTGCAGCCGGAGGTACGCGCGTCCCGCGTCCTTCGACATCGCACCGGTCAGATCGGCGTACGCCCTGTAGAGCCGCTCGGCCTCTCTCGCCCGTTCCTGGAACTGTACGGAGGTGGCGAGGCCCAGCAGGACGTCCGCGTCGGTGGAGTCGGACAGATCGGCCGACGAAAGCCGCCCGGACGAGAGCGCCAGTGTGCGCTCCTCCCCCAGGCCCACCGTGAACTCCGCCTCCGCTTCACCGAACCGTCCCGCTCTCAGAAGCGCGATCGCCAGCGACTTGCGCGCAAGGGCGTGCGCGGGCTCAAGACGCACCGCGGAGCGGAGGTCGGCGAGTCCCGCGCGCATCTCGGACCCCTTGAAGCGCGTGATACCTCGTGCGAGAAACGCTTCGACTGAGGGGTCTCCGGGAGCGTCTGTAGTCTGTTCGGACGATGGAAAAACACCCGCGGCAGGCGCCGCGAGCACCGCCACCACCAGTGCCACACGCAGTGCCGCCGACAACGCGCCACCAGCCTGCGTCCAGTGCCCCAAATTCGTCCTCTGTCGCATCTTACGTCCCCAAACCACGTGTTCTGCTGCTGTCTCCTGCGAACTGCCACCAGAGGCGATTCCCGCGGAATGCGCCCACCTTGACAACTTGCAACTTGAGTATTTCTACGGGGTTCCGAGGGTCTTTACGGGCCCCGTTCAGCGCTATCAGTCTCCTGGAGGGGGGTGCCACCTGACCGGTTTGTGTCTAGGTGGGTAGCTGGCGCGCACCCGCTTCTCGCCGAGGAACTCACGCGCGCCGTTGACGATGTCTCGGAGAACGTCAACGGGGTACTCCCACTCGTAGGGCACGTTGTCACTGCACGTCGAGCACAGGACGTCGACGGATGCCCGGACATGGGTGTCACCTTGCTTCGTGATGGTAGCCGTGACGCGGTAGACAGGCAGAGGGCCCGGGGCCGGTTCGCCGGCTCCCTTCCCGACATAGGGTACCTGCTGCTTCGTGCCGACCACCGTTGAGCCGTCGCAACGGGCCGGGTCGACCGCGATCCTGCCGGCGAGCATCGCCTGCCAGACCGCGTCCCTGACTGCCGGGACCGAACTCTCGTACCACGCGTCCGCTGACACCTGTGGCGGCGGCGTCGCTGAAACGAAGGTGGCGGTGCCTCCGCACCCGCCCAGTGCGACAGGGAAGAATGCGCAGGCAGCGAGTGCCGAGACGAGAACTCTGACCAGCGGTCCTGGCGCTGTCCCCGGGTGACTCATCGAGTTGTTCCTCCTCCTCCCCCACCGTCCGAGGAAAAGCGCGCTGACAGATGCTGTCGGATCGCATCCTCAGCACGCTTGAGATGGGGCCACCCCGCCGCCGTGAGGCTCTGGTTGACGGCCTGACGGGAAATGTCGAGGTGCGTGGCCACTTCCTGCTGTGTGTCGCTCTCCCTTATGAGAGAGATGATCTGCCGCTGGCGCTCTGTCATTGCGTCGTACGATGCCAAAACCATCCCAGCGAGCGCCGCCAGAAGGGGTTCGTGCCCCGGAGCGAGCAGAGAGACTCGGGGCTCTCTGACATCGGTTTCTTCCACGTCGTGCAGCGCCAGCGAGGCCGCCGCCTCGGCGGCGAGGAGAGAGGCCTCGACGGGGTTCCGGGATGCCCCGCCAAGCGGTCCGGTCCCCGCGGACACGGCCGCGCAGAACGTCGTTCCCAGGGGCCTGAGTTCGTCCGCGACCGCCAGTATCGCCTCGAGTATGGCCCCCGGGGCGCTGAGCGCCAGCAGAAGCACGCCCGCGTGAGACACGGACGAGGGGCCCGACAGCATATCCGGGTTTCTGCGGCCGACCGCGGAGGCCGCTTCTCTGAGCGCTCGGACGGACGGCTCGTCGCCTGACGGCGCGTCCCCTCGTGGGTGAACGCGCACGGCCAGCGCCACCGCTGTGGTGCCTGTCGCCATGTTGTCGATTCCGTTGTGGGTCGGCTACTCGATGATCTTGTAGACGACGTCGTGCTCTCGCACCTTCTCGGGAACCACGATGCCGACGTTGTCGCCCGCCTTGGCTTCCTCGAGCGAATCGTGCTCGATCTGGATCGACACCACGGCCATCTCGAAATCGGTCGTGTGTCCCTGGATCGAGATCTTGTCACCGACCTTGAGGCCGTCCGTCAGGACGATGGCCGCGACTTGGGGTTTCCCGAAGTAGTGCGAGACTCGTCCTATCTCCTTCTTCTCCATCGTACTCCCCCTCTCGCTCTCCGCTTGTGTTTGCCGTCGCCGCCCGCCGGTGGCTTCGCTGACGCGGGCAGGCGTCTACCGTCGTCGCTCGACGCAGGCGTACGCGTTGTGGTCGTGAACGCTCTCCAGGTTTTCCGCCTCCACGCGATACCAGTGCACGCGCACGTCCGAATCCAGACGCTCCGCGACGTTCCTGGCGAGGTCCTCGACGAACACGGGGTTCTCATACGCCGCTTCTATCACCGAGCGTTCGTCCTCGCCCTTCAGGAGCGGAAACACGGGGCCGCTCGCGCTGTCCTCGATGAGCTCGACCAGTTCCTCGATCCACATGCGTCCGTCGATCCGGACCGAGACGGCGACGTGACCCCTCTGGCTGTGCGCCGGTCCTCCCGTGGCCTCCATCGAGCAGGGGCACACGGAGAGCACCGGGGCCTCGACCGTCAGCGCCACGTCGAACGACTCGTCGAGAGTCGCCTCGATCCCGACCGGGATGCCGAGGAGGCTGGTCGCGCCGGACACGGGCGCCTTCCGTTCCGTGAAGAAAGTGAACTCGAGTTCGATGTGTGCCGTCGAGGCGCCTACCGCGTCGCGCAGCTTCGACAGGATGATCTCGAGGTTCTCGGACGTGAGGAGCGT
>JAUWLR010000188.1 GCA_030613615.1 Candidatus Eiseniibacteriota bacterium | reverse complement strand
TCCTCGTCGCGGTCCAGCTTGATCTTCACCGGACGGCGCGTCCGCAAAGTCAGAGCGGCGCAGATGTCTTCCAGCACGACCTCCTGCTTGGCGCCGAACGCCCCGCCGATCCTCGGCTTGACCACGCGGACGCGGGATATCGGAAGGCCGTTCACTCGCGCGACAATGCGCCTGGCATGGAACGGCACCTGGGTGCTCGTGATCACGACCAGCCTGTCCTTCTCATCGAGGTACGAGAGCGAGATGTGCGGCTCGGTCGGTGAGCCCTGCACGTACTGGACGCTGTACTCGTGCTCGAAGACGCGGGCGGCCGATGCGAAACCACTCTCGACGTCCCCGACCTCGACGTCGATCTGCGCGGCCAGGTTCCTCGCTGCGTCCGCAATGCCGGTGGAGTCGTCCTCGTCATGAATGACAGGGGCGCCTTCGTCCATGGCGCGCTCGGGTGCTAAGACCGGGGGCAGCAACTCGTATTCGACGTCGATGAGCGCGCAGGCCTTCTCGGCAAGCACCGGGGTCTCAGCGGCGACCGCCGCAACGCGGTCACCCACGAAGCGCACCTTCGTATCGAGCATCACTGTGTCGAACGGAGACGGCTCCGGGCAGTTCTGCCCCGCGGTCGAGAACGGCACGCGCGGCACGTCCTCATGTGTCAGAACGCAGTGAACACCGGGGAGAGCGAGCGCCCTGGACGTGTCTATGCTCACAATGCGCGCGTGAGCGTGTGGGCTGCGCTTGATGCGCCCGTAGAGCATGTCCGCCATGGGGAAGTCGTCGGTGTACCTGGCCCTGCCGGTCAGAAGGCCTAGCCCCTCTGTCTTCTCGACGCTACGACCCACCGACGCGTAGCGCTCGCCGGAGCGCTCCGGCGCCGCGCCTCCGTCGTCGCCGGCGGCTCCGGCATGACCATCCGCCACGGCCTTGATGGCCTCGACTGCTTTGACGTAGCCGGTGCAGCGGCACAGGTTGCCGCTCAGTCCCGCGCGGATGGCCTCCTCGGTGGGATGTGGGTCGGCGTCGAGAAGAGCCTTCGCCGACACGATCATCCCCTGCATGCAGTAGCCGCACTGCGCGGCGCTTCGTTTCAGGAACTCCGTCTGAAGCGGATGTGGTGTCGCGGGGTCGCCGATCCCCTCGATGGTCGTGATCGAGCACCCCTCTACCTGCCCCGTCAGCACCGAGCAGGAGGCAACGGGCCTGCCGTCCAGCAGAACCGCGCAGGACCCGCAGTCGCTGGCACGACAGCCGTCCTTGACGCCGCGGAACCCGAGACCGCGCAGCGTGTCGAGCAGCACCTCACCCGGGGGGACGTTGACCTCGATGGGGCTGTCGTTGACTGTGAAAGCTACTGTCATGCGCACCTCAGATGCGGACCTGCCGCTCACGCCGCACTCGCCGCCCGCGAGAGCGCCCGTGCGGCCATGACGCCGGCCACCTTCCGGCGGTAGTCGGCGCTCGCCCTGTGGTCACCGCGAGGTGACACGCTCGCAGACACGAGCCGCCCGGCTTCCCGGAACACGTCCTCCGTGGGGGGCTTCCCCGTGAGGTACGCTTCGGCGCCGGCGGCGACATAGGGAACCGCGGAGATCCCGTTCAGTACGACTCGGGCCGTCTCGATTGTCCCTCCACTGACGGCGACCGCCGCGGCGCAGTTCACGATCGCCACGTCGACGCGCGTTCGTCCGGTCTTCTCGAATGCCGATGCGAGCCCCTCGTGTCCGGCGGGCACCGTTATCTCAACGATCAGGTCTCCTCTGCGGTAGACCTCCGATCGCCTCGCGTAGAAGTCCTCGAGGCTTACCTCACGCGGGCCGTCGGCGCCCTCTAGCCTGATGCTCGCTCCAAGGACAAGGAACGCGGGAGGCAGATCGGATGGAAAGTGTGCGGCGAACACATTGCCGCCGACAGTGGCGCGGTTCCGCGTCGTGTGCGTGCCCAGCTCCACCGCGGCTTCGATGATGGCGCGCAGTGCCGGCGACGCGAGTTCCGGGCTCACTGCCAGGTCCGCTATACGTGTCATGGCACCGATGGCGAGCGCACGACCGTCAGGAGTGTCCTCGACCCTCACGTAGTCCAGTCCGGCGCCGGTCAGGTCAACCAGGTAGTCCAGGCTGGGGGAACCGGTGGGCACGACGATGGTCCCGCCCGCGACGTAGAGACCCGTTCCCTCCGTCTCGAGCAGGACGTGGACGGCCTCCTCGGCGCTCTTCGGTCGGTAGAGGTTCTTGAGATCGAGCATCCGGCTCTCCTGAGAGTCCTTTTCTCCTGGGGGTGCTCACGTCTGAGCTTTCCGCGGCGCACGATGTGCCCGCCAGACCGCAGAATAGCCCAACGGTACGGCTGTTTCAAGAGGGAAGCACTGGCGCGGGGCGGGCTTACAGAACGCGGGGCCCGCTCGGGAAGCGGGCCCCTTACGCTCAGCTCAGAGGGCGCAGGTTGCCACGGCCCCCCAAGTCCCCCTCGACCGCGCTGAGCGGTCCAACTACCTCACGTAGGCTACCTTCCTCGTTTCGCCCCAGTCCCCGATCGACACGCGCGCGAAGTAGATACCCGAAGAGACGGTGCGCCCGCGGGAGTCGCGACCGTCCCAGGCGACCTCGTGGGCTCCGCCCGCGTGGTGGCGGTCGATGAGCGTTCTCACCAGACGTCCACGGATGTCGTAGAGCCTGAGCGAGACCGCGGCGCCTTCCGCCGGCACGGTGTAGTGAATGGCCGTCTGCGTCGTGAACGGATTCGGCCGGATGAGTGAGACCGAAGCGATGAGGTCCTCGTCGATACCGGTCTGCTCGAGCGTGACGCTCACCGTATCGCTCGGAACGCTCTCGTTGCTCCCGGCGTCCACGGCGATGACCCGGTAGTAGTAGGTATCCGGATCGAGGCCCGCATCGAGGAGCGACGTCCCGGACACGTTGACCGTGAAGCTCCCAGGACCGAAGAGCGCGCTGGTGTCGCGCTCCACGCGGTAGTGGTCCATATCCGGCTCGCTGTTGGCGTTCCAGCTGACATCGACCTCACCTTCTCCCGCGCCTTCGACCGCCGTGAGGCCGGTCGGCGCCGCCGGTGCCAGATCGAGGGCCGCCGCGGAGTCGACGTTGCTCGGCGGGCCTTCGTTCGAGCTCTGATCCACGGCGAACACGCGGTAGAAGTAAGTCTGTCCCGGAGTGAGACCCGAGTCCGCGTAGCTCGTACCGAGGATCCCGTCTATCGGCGTCGGGCTCGCGAAGCCGGCGCTCGTATCGCGCTCGAGGCGGTAGTGGTCGATGTCCGGTTCGGGGTTCGCGTCCCACGAGACGTCGATCTCCCCCTCGCCGGCCCCGGTCAGCGCCACGAGACCGGTCGGCGCGCCGGGAGGCAGATCCTGCGGATAGGACGTCGCGGTGGCGCTCGGGTCGCTCGTGTGAGTGCCCAGGTCGACCGCGAAGACCCTGTAGTAGTAGAGAACGCCGGTCGGGAGTCCTGAGTCGTCGTAATGGGTGTCGGAGGTCACGAACGACTCCGGCGCCCCGAAGCCCGGATCAGTGTCGCGCTCGAGTATGTAGTGGTCGATGTCGAGTTCCGGATTCGCGTCCCACGAGACGTCGACATCGCCCTCGTTCGTGCCCGGCACTGCCTCGAGACCGGTGGGCGCGGAGGGAGACAGGTCCGTGGCAACCGCCGAGACCACGTTGCTCGGCTCGCTCTCGTTCCCGTTCGCGTCAACCGCGATCACGCGGTAGTAGTAGGTCTCGCCCGGGACGAGCCCGGAGTCAGGGAAGAACGTCAGCGTCCAGTCGAACGGGTCGGACCCAGGCCCGAAGCCCGGGTCGGTGTGCCGCTCGAGACGGTAGTGGTCGAAGTCCGGTTCCGAGTTCGCGTCCCAACTGACGTCGATCTCGCCCTCTCCCGCGCCC
>JAUWLR010000218.1 GCA_030613615.1 Candidatus Eiseniibacteriota bacterium | reverse complement strand
AGGTCAAGTGTGCTCTCCTAAGTGACATCGGGCGTCGGTCCGCACATCGCGTGCACGGCAAGCGCGGAGATGCTACCATGCGTCTGACCGCCTGTCGAGCCGACCGAACGCCCGTCGAGCCGGGTAGTGTCCATAGTCTTGTGTAGATTCATCGGCGCATATCCTCGGTGTCTCCGGCGACGATGGCGTAGATGATGCGTTCGCAGCTTCTGTCGTCGGCGAAGCTCCTCATTTTCCTGGTCCTCATCCTCACTTCTTCCTGGTACCGTTCCACGGGATTGGTGGTTCTCAGGGTCTTCCAGAGGTGTTTCTCGAACTGCATGTGGACGAGCGTCTTGCCGAAGTTCCTCCTGAGGGAGTTCACGGCCCTGGGTTCGTCCTCCTTCCAGCGGTCAGAGAAGATGTCGAGGCGCTTCCTGGCGTCGGACACATCGGAAGCGTGGTAGATCGTTCTTGCCTGGGCCATGAAGGCCTTCCTGCGAGCCTTGTTCTTCAGGTGCGTGGCTGCGGCTCTGACCTTGTGTTCGGTGCATAGCTGCGTTGGTGTGTACGGGAAGACCTCCGCTATGGCCGCGGCGATACCGCCTGCACCGTCATGGACGATGAGCTCGAGAGCATCATCGTCGAAGCCCCGCTTCCTGAGATCCTCGAGGAACGCCGCCCAGTCGAGCTTCCCCTCCGAGAACGTCAGCTTGAAGCCCAGGAGGGTCTTCGTGCCGTCTTCCTCGATCCCCAGAGCGAAGAGCACGGGGCTCTTCCGCTTGTATCTCTTCCGTACCGACATCCACAGACCGTCGATGAACAGGAAGCGATAGCGGCCCGTGATGGGGCTCTTTCTGAAGGCGCGGAGCTCTTGGTCTACCCCCTTGAGGATCCTGCTGACAGCTGATGCGGAGATCCCCGCATCAGCGAACGCCCGGGTGATGCCACGGACCTTCCTGGTCGATACTCCGGATACGAAGCATCTCAGGACCGCCAGATCGAACGCTTCCTGTCTCCGCTGGTACCAACTGAAGAAGCTGCTCCTGAACGTCAGATGCCTCGCTCTCGGGATCCTGAGCCCGGTTATGTGCCCCATTCTGGTCAGCAGGCCCCGGGCGTAGAACCCGTTCCGCTGGTCCTGACGGTCCTCGGACCGCTCATACCACTTGCACCGGATGAGCTCCTCGAACTCGTCCAGGATGCTCCTCTCGAGAAGCTCCTTGAGCTTAGCTCTTGCACCAGCGCTGATCTCGTCCTGAGCGTAGTCCTTTACTTCCGACCACAGCTTCGCTACCATGCGCTTTGGGAGGCTTCGGTCTCTCACGGGCATATCCCCCTTTCCATCGCCAGTGGGTAGGATTATGGATATGCCCGCTTTCTATGTCAGGGTCCCAACTCCTGCCAACCCCTTTCTACACAAGAACCGTTACACTACCCGCCCGTCCTGCGGTGTGACACACAATTTCAGATGTGGTAGACTATGCGGGCAGATTCGCGCTCCCGGGCGGGACTTCGCCCGCGGCGTCGCATGGGCATTGTCGGACGGGAGAAAGTGAGATGGGCCTTCTTGCCTGGATCATCTTCGGCGCGCTGGCCGGTTGGGTCGCGAGCCTCATAACCGGCAGGCAGCAGGGCTGCTGCCTCAATGTCATCGTCGGGGTCGTCGGCGCCTTCATCGGCGGCATCGTAGTGCAGCTCGCGACCGGTCTTGGCTTCAGCATCGGCTTCAACCTCCCAAGCTTCGCCGTCGCGGTTCTTGGCGCCGTGATCCTCCTGGCCATAGCCGGAATCGCCACTCGCCCTCGGCGCCGGTGATTCTGGCGACACCCTACGCAGCTTCCTACCGGAGGTACGGTGACGCCCTTCGTTCTCACGCACGATCTCTACAAGACGTATCAGAAAGGGACCGTTCCTATCCCTGTGCTCCAGGGTGTTTCCCTCGAAGTAGCCAGGGGTGAGTACGTCTCCGTTGTCGGGAGGTCCGGTTCCGGCAAATCCACCCTGCTCAATCTCCTCGGGGGACTGGCCACCGCGACTTCGGGCCGCATCGTCGTGGGCGATTCCGATGTCACGTCGATGAGTCGGCAGGAACTCGCGGTGCACCGTCGGTCCACCGTTGGAATGATCTTCCAGTCGTTCAATCTCATTCCATCCAGAACCGCTCTCGAGAACATCACGCTGGCACTGGCATTCGGGAACCACCCTCGGAACGACAGGAGGCGGCGCGCCTCGGAGCTTCTCGCTTCGGTCGGCCTCGAGCATCGCCTGAGCCACACTCCGGGCGAGCTGTCCGGCGGCGAGGCGCAGCGGGTCGCAATCGCGCGGGCGCTTGCGAACGCCCCGGACGTCCTTCTCGCTGACGAGCCCACCGGCAACCTGGACAGCAAGACGGCCGAGGAGATAATCGGGCTTCTCGCGACGCTCAACTGTGAGCAGGGTCTGACGGTCGTCATGGTCAGCCACGACGAGGCCGCGGCGCGCGACGTATCACACCGCGTGTTCAGGCTGCTGGACGGCCGCGTGATCGACGAACTGAGCGGGAGGAGCGACCGATGACGCCTCCTGACCTGTGGCGACTGTCCCTCGAGAACCTGTGGAGGACGAAGCTCCGGAGCGTGCTGACGACGCTCGGAGTCGTCATTGGCATCGGCGCGCTCGTCTCCATGGTCAGCTTTGGTATCGGGATGCAGGAGAACGTCACCAGTGAGTTCCGTGAGAACGACCTCTTCACGAGCATGCAGGTACTGCCCGCGAAGATCGACGTGGGCGAGATCATGGCAGGCGGATTCGAGCCTCCTGAGACGGTGAGGGTGCTGAACGACTCCGCGGTCGAGGCCATCCGCGCCATCCCGGCCGTCGAGCTGGCGTTCCCCGAGATCCGGTTCCCCGTGACTGTGCGAATGCTGGGAGAGGAAGCGCGCACGAGCCTGCATGCGGTCCCGGCCGCGATGGGTCGCTACAAACCTTTCATCGAGATTGCCTACGGCAGCTTCCACGAGGGGGACGCCGACTCCGTCGTCGTGCTCTCCACGCAGGTGTTGGGTGAACTGGGGTTCCGTTTGGAGGAGGAGGAAGCGGTCGACAGCCGAGCCG
>JAUWLR010000031.1 GCA_030613615.1 Candidatus Eiseniibacteriota bacterium | reverse complement strand
TGCTTCGGCTCGTTCGGCGAGGGCTTCATCAGGTTCAGCTACGCGAACTCGCTCGAGAACATCAACGAAGCGCTGTCGAGAATCAAGAAGTTGATGGAAGGCTAGTTGTTTCTGGGTGAGGAGGCGCCGGCGGGCTACGATTCCGGCCGGCGCCCCGATCCTGTCTGGAAGGGGCGTATGGTATCTGCAGTGGTCCTTGCGGCGGGTGAGTCGAAGCGCATGGACAGGAAGAAGGAACTCCTGCCCGTCGACGGCGAGCCCATGATCCGCGCGGTCGTGAGAAAGCTCCTCGAGTCCGGGAAGATCGAGGAGGTCGTAGTCGTTCTGGGGCACCGTGCCAACGAGGTCGGGGCGGCCCTGTCGGGCATCACGGACGAGCGTCTCGAGCTTGTCGGGAACATGCGCTACTCCGAGGGTATGGGAACGTCCCTGGCACAGGCGGTGCGAGCCTGCGCCTGGGGCACCGAGGCCATCGTGGTGGTGCTCGGCGACGCGCCCTTCTTCCGCCCCGAGGACGTTGATGCCCTGGTGGACGCCCATGCGAACGGGGCGGCGATCGCCGTTCCCGTCTTCCAGGGAAGGCGCGGGCACCCGCTCGTGCTCGACAGTTCCTTCAGAGAAGAGATGGAGGAGCTGACCGGCGATGCCGGCGCCAGGCACATCCTCGAGAGGGAGCGCGACTCCGTCGTCGAGGTCGAGCTTCCGGACGACGGCTTCCTCGTGGACATTGACGAGCCGGACGACTACGAGGCCGTCAAGGATGGGATAGAGGCCCGCTGAGACGGGCCATCGCGAGAGCGCCTGAATCTTGACCTCGTGTCGGTCGGTGATGTCATCCGTGGGCGCGAGGTCGGGCCGCTTCTAGTGAGGTGCGACGTGTCGCTGAGACTGGCGGACATCTACGAAGAGGTCGCCCGGATGCACCGTGAGGGTGTGGCGGGGGTCGTCGCCACTGTCGTGGCCGTCGGCGGGTCGACGCCGCGCGGCGCCGGGGCCAAGATGGTCGTCTATCCCGACGGAAGAACGCTCGGGACGGTGGGTGGTGGGGCGATAGAGTCCACGGTCATCGACAAGGCGCGCGAGCTCACTGCGTCCCGCGAACCGGTTCTCCTCTCCTTCGATCTCGAGGACGACACCGGCATGATATGCGGGGGGAAGATGGACATCTTCCTCGAACCAGTGTCGGCGGGGCCGCTCGTCGTCGTCATCGGAGGAGGCCATGTGGGACAGGCCGTGGCACGCGCCTCGAAGCACGCGGGTTTCCGTGTCACCGTGGTGGATGACAGACCGGAGGTCGTGACCGCCGAGCGGTTCCCTTTCGCCGACCGGAGGCTGGTCGGGGGGACCGAACTTCTGGGCGGTGACCTCAGTGTCGACGACTCCACCTTCGTCGTGGTCGTCACGCGCGGCCATCGCTACGATCGTGACTGGGTCGAGGCGTTCATCGGCAACTGGCCGAGATACCTCGGTATGCTGGGAAGCGCCACGAAGGTGAGCCGCACGTTCGAGCACATGGTCGGAGGCGGCGTCTCGGAAGACGCGCTCTCGAAGATCCACGCGCCCATCGGCCTGGACATCGGCGCGGAGACACCTGACGAAATAGCCGTGAGCGTCGTCGCGGAGATGGTCGCGGTCAGGCACGGCGTGACCGACACCGCGATGCTGAAGGACAAGCCTGACTTCAAGGGGAGGAACCGGGGATGAACCCGGACTCTGCGGTCGAAGGGAGTCGGGCTGAACGTTTTCCTCGCGGGAGGATGCTGGGTATGAACACCGATTCCCTCGTTCTGCTGCGGGGAGGAGGCGACCTCGGAACGGGTGTCGCCTGCAGGCTGGTCCGCGCGGGCTACAAGGTCGTCGTCCTCGAGTCGGAGGCGCCCAGGGCCGTGAGGCGCAGGGTCGCGTTCGCCGAGGCCGTGTTCGCAGGCCAAGTGACCGTGGAGGGCGTGACGGCCAGGAAGGTCGATGCGAACGAGGCGAACGCCGCCCTGGCGGGTAGGCCGGAGTCGCCGGGTCACGGGGGTGGCCGGGCGCCGTGGGTACCCGTAGTTGTTGATCCTGAGGGTGTGTGCATCGGCAGCCTCAAGCCCGACGTCGTCGTAGACGCCAGAATGGCCAAGCGCAACCTCGGCACGAATCGTGACGACGCTCCACTGACCGTCGCTTTGGGCCCTGGGTTCGTGGCCGATCGCGACGTCGACCTGGTGATCGAGACCAAGCGCGGGCACTCGCTTGGCACCGTGATAAGAATCGGCGCGGCACTGCCGAACACCGGCGTGCCCGGTCGTGTCGGGGGCGCGGCGGCACGGCGCCTCCTCAGGGCGCCGGCCGACGGCAGGTTCTCCTCGAGCGGGTCCATCGGAGACATCGTGCTCGAAGGGGACGAGGTGGCCTCGGTTGCGGGGAAGCCCGTCGTGGCGGCCGTCGGCGGTATCGTGCGAGGTCTCATCGCTGATGGTCTGACCGTGCGCGAGGGAGAGAAGGTCGGGGACGTCGATCCGCGCGGCAGCGAGATCGACCCCGGCGCCATCTCGGACAAGGCCCGAGCAGTAGGCGGGGCCGTGCTCGAGGCTCTTCTCTCGCGCGGGATGTTGCCGGGCGTGCGCGTCGGCTCAGGAAGCGGGAAGCGCGATGTACGAGCCACAATGGAAGACCCCAACGAGCAAGGCGGAGGCCCTGGCGATCCTGGGTGAGATCGGTGAGGACGCCGTCGTGGTAGCCGGGGGCACGGACATCGCCCCGCTGATCTCGAAGCGCAGGATCCGGCCGCGCGTGCTCGTGGACCTGGGCCGCATCGAGGACATGAAGTTTCTGAGCGTGGGACCCGGTAGCTACGGAGGGTCCGCGACGATAGGCGCACTGGTGACGCACGGAGCGCTGGCGCGCGACAAGGGCGTGTCCGAGACGGCGCACGTGCTCTCCGCCGCCTGCCGGACGGTTGGCGCGCCGCAGGTGAGAGCTCGCGGGACGATCGGCGGCAACGTGGCCAACGCATCCCCCGCGGCGGACGGGGCCGTTGCCCTGGTCGCTCTGGGTGCGTCGGCGGTGGTGGAATCGGACGGGAACAAGCGCCGCGAGGTTCCCCTCCCGGAGTTTTTCTCAGGTCCTGGACAGACCGTCCTCCGCCCTGGTGAACTCGTCACCGGCATCACCTTCGCCGCCCCGTCGAGCGTGGCCAGGAGCGCGTATCGCAAGGCCGGGCAGCGGAACGCCCTGGCCATCGCCGTCGTCTCCGTCGCGCTCGTGCACGAGCCCGAGGCCGGCACGGTGAGGATAGCGCTCGGTTCCGTGGCGCCGACGCCGATCAGGGCGATGGAAGCGGAGAAGCTGTTCGAATCGGGCTGGGCGGACGTGGCCGGTCGCACCGAACTCCTGGGAGCCGTCGCCGCGGCCGCCGCTCGAGCCGCGAGCCCCATTGATGATATCAGGGCGTCCGCGTGGTACAGGACGGTCCTTGTTGAGGTGCTCACAAGACGGGCTCTCGAAGAGGCCTGCTTCTAGATCGGAAACACGCAAGAGGGGGACGGGATGTTCGACACCAGCTTCAAGGGCAGGGACTTCATTACGATCCTCGACTACACGCAGGAAGAGGTCATCAAGATCCTCGACTTCGCCGACGAGCTCAAGGCAAAGTTCAAGGCGGGCATACCGCACAAGTACCTCGAGGACCAGACGCTCTTCATGATCTTCTACAACCAGTCGCTGCGGACGAGGAACAGCTTCGAGGCGGGGATGACACAGCTGGGCGGGCACGCTCACTTCCTCGATCCGAGCAAGATCTACACCCCGGCGCTCGAGGGTGACGAGGTGGCGTATTCGACCGAGCGCGTGTCCGATGTCGCGCGCGTGCTCGACCGCATGGGACACGGCCTCTCCATCAGGATCTACGGCGACCCGGTCGGCTGGCAGAACGGCAAGGCCAACCGTATTGTGCGCGAGTTCGCCAGGTGGACGGAGCGGATTCCCGTCATCAACATGGAGTGTGACCTCTACCACCCGTGCCAGGGTATGGCCGACATCATGACGGTCCGCGAGCACTTCGGCGGTTTCAAGGGCGTCAAGTTCGTCATGAGCTGGGCCTACAGCCCGTCGGCGCACAAGCCCCTCTCGGTCCCGCACAGCGCCGTCATCGCGGCGGCGACCGTCGGCTGCGACGTCGTGCTCGCGCACCCCGAGGGACTCGAGCTCAACGACGATGTTCTGGAGGCCACCCGCAAGCGCGCGGAGGAGTCCGGTGGCAGCTTCGAGGTCGTGAACGACATGGAAGCCGCTTTCGAGGGTGCGCACGTGGTCTACCCGAAGGCCTGGACGTCGAAGTACAACATCCCGCCCATCGCCGATGCCCCGGACCTCGACGCGACGCAGGCGCTCTTCGACGCGAACAAGCACTGGATATGTGATGCGGCGAAGATGAAGCTGGCCGCTCCCGAGGTGAAGTACATGCACTGTCTGCCGTGCGACCGCGGATATGAGGTGACCGACGAGGTCATCGACGGTCCTCAGTCGGCCGCGTTCGATGAGGCCGAGAACAGGCTTCACGCTCAGAAGGCCGTCATGGCCCTGACGATGGACAGGTAGGGGAGGAACGATGCGAGTTTCCCTCAAGGGCCGCGACCTGCTCTGCACGCAGGACTGGAGCGTCGATGAGCTCGAGGCAGTGCTCGACCTCGCGGTCAAGATGAAGAGAGATCGGTACTGCGATGAACACGCGCGCATTCTCAAGCGCAAGACGTTCATGATGATGTTCTACAACTCGTCGCTCAGGACAAGGCAGTCGTTCGAGGCCGCCGCGACCGAGTTGGGCGGGCACGCGCAGTTCTTAGAGACCAAGACGCTTCGTCTGAAGAGCAAGACACAGCGCGGCGAGATGCTCATCGACACGGCCAACGTCATGAGCCGGTACGCGTGTGGCATCGGCGTCCGGATCCTCGAGGACTCGGTCGAGGGCTACGGGGATGGCGACAGCTTCCTCCGCGAGTTCGCGGATCTGGCCTCCGTTCCGATCGTCAGCATGGCACACGACAAGTTCCATCCCTGCCAGGGTCTGGCCGACGTCATGGGCATGCGCGCCCGGGCAGGCGACATGAAGGGCAAGACACTGCTTCAGGTCTGGGGTTACTCACCGCTGGTGCGGTCATGGAGTTCCGTGCAGGAGAGCATCCTTCTGAACTCGCGGCTGGGGATGAACGTCCGCATGGCCTATCCCGAAGGATTCGAGCTCGACCCCGATGTCGTGGAGCAGGCCAGGGCCAACTGTGCCACGAGCGGCGCGACCTTCGAGGTCACGCACGATCAGGAGGAGGCGTACGAGGGCGTCGACGTCGTCTACGCGCGACAGTGGATGCACCCTGGCAGATACGAGAAGGGGCGCGAGTACGATACTGAGATGTCGGAGAAGCACCGCGACTGGCGGGCGACGTCCGAGCGGATGGCGCGCACGAACAACGCGCTCTTCGTTCATCCCATGCCCATCGATCGCGGGCACGAGGCCGACGACGACGTGTGTGACTCCGAGCAGTCGATAATCTACGACGTCGCCGAGAACAGGCTGCACGTCCAGAAAGCGATAATGGCTCTGACGATGGCTGGCTAGGCTCGAACTGGGGCCGACCAGACGGGCGTCCCGCCCGCCCGCGCCGGTTGACGGGTGGAGGACGCCATGGGGGACGATGGAGATGGGTAGACTTGCAGTCGTCGCGATCGGAGGGAACTCGATCACGAAGGCGGACGAGCGTGGCACCATTCCGGAGCAGTTCGAAAACACCCGGGAGACCTGTCGCCACATCGTACAGATGATAGCCCGTGGGTACGATGTCGTTGTGACACACGGGAATGGCCCGCAGGTGGGAAATATCCTATTGAGGGCCGAGATGAGCAGTGCGGTTCTCCCCACTCTCCCGCTTGACACGTGCGGCGCGGACTCACAGGGCGGCATGGGCTACATGATCCAGCAGGTGCTTGGCAACGAGCTCCGGAAAATAGGTGTAGACAGGTGTGTGACGACCGTGGTCACGCAGACCGTGGTCGACCCCAATGATCCGGCCTTCGACAATCCGTCGAAGCCGATAGGCCCGTTCTACACGAGCGACGAGGCCGAGAGAAAGGTCAGCGACGAGGGCTGGAAGGTCATCGAGGACGCGCACCGCGGCTGGCGGCGCGTCGTTCCCTCACCGATGCCCACGCGCATCGTGGAAGCTGACGCCATCAAGACGCTTCTCGACACCGGGTGCATCGTCATCGGCGTCGGCGGCGGCGGCATTCCCGTCGTGGAGAAGAACGGGCAGCTTGAGGGCGTCGAGGCCGTGATCGACAAGGACCACGCGTCGAGACTCATCGCGAATCACATAGGCGCCGAACTGTTCGTGATGTCGACCGATGTCGAACAGATCGCGCTCCACTACGGCACTCCCGACGAGGTGAGGCTCTCGAGGCTGACTCTCGAGGAGGCGTTGAGCTACCACGCCGAGGGTCACTTTCCTCCTGGCAGCATGGGTCCGAAGGTGCTCGCGAGCGTGGAGTTCCTGAGGGGCGGCGGCGAGGCGGCGATAATTACGAATCCCGAGTCGATCGAGAAGGCGCTGGACGGGGAAACAGGAACCAGGATCACGAGGTAGGGCCAGAGGACGCCCGAGCACCTCGGGGAAGGACCGCGCACACCACATGAAAGAGCTTGCCAAGATAATCAGGGTTGCGCGAGGCCACATGCAGGCGGACCTCGTGCTCCGGAACGCCCGCATCGTCAACGTCTTCTCCGCCGAGGTCTACGAGGGCGACATCGCCATACTCGGTGAGCGGATCGTGGGGATAGGGGACTACACGGGGAAGAAGGAGATAGATCTCGAGCGGGGCTTCGTGTTGCCTGGACTCATCGACGGCCACATGCACATAGAGAGCACGATGGTGAAGGTCCAGGAGTTCGCGAGGGCGGTCGTCCCGCGCGGCACCACCTCGGTCATCTGTGATCCTCACGAGATAGCGAACGTCCACGGCATCGAGGGCATTCACTACATCCTGAATTCCAGTAAGTACAGCCCGGTCAATATATTCGTGATGCTCTCGTCCTGCGTCCCGGCGACGAATTTCGAGACGAGCGGCGCGCATCTGCGCGGCTTCGACCTGTACCCGCTCCTGCGGGAGAAATGGGTGCTGGGCTTGGGTGAGGTGATGAACTACCCGGGAGTGCTGCGCGAGGACGAGGGACTCCTGGACAAGATCTCGATGACCGAGAACAAGCGCATCGACGGGCACGCGCCGGGGCTCACCGGGAAGGACCTCAACGCATATGTCGCCGCGGGTGTGCATTCTGACCACGAGAGCACGTCGATCGACGAGGTGCTCGAGAAGCTCCGGCTGGGAATGTACATCATGATCCGCGAGGGTTCCGTGACGAAGAACCTGCGGGACCTTCTGCCCGCGGTCACGTGCGACAACCTGTCGCGGTGCTTCTTCGTTACCGACGCCCGTCATCCGAAAGATCTGTTGGAGAAGGGACACATCGATCACATGGTCAAGATGGCCGTCAAAGAGGGACTCGACCCGATCTCGGCGATACGAATGGCGACCATCAACACGGCGCAGTACTTCGGTCTCAAAGATCTCGGAGCGATTGCTCCAGGCTACATCGCCGACCTGGTGGTGGTCGACAGTCTCAAGCGGCTCAACGTCAGGACCGTCTTCAAGAGCGGGCGCGTCGTGGCGCGCGACGGGGAGATGGTCGTGCGCCCCCCCGCCGCGCCGGAGCTGACCCTTCGAAGCTCCATCAACATCAAGTGGCTGGCTCCCTCGGACTTCGACATTCCCGCCGAGGGGAAGCGCGTCAGGGTCATCAACCTGGTCCCCGACCGGATAGTCACGGAGGCCACCGTCGAGCGCGCGAAGATCGAGGACGGATTTGTCGTGGCCGACATCGAACGTGACGTTCTCAAGATCGCGGTTGTGGAGCGACACCTCGCCAGCGACAACATCGGACACGGTCTCGTGAGAGGCTTCGGTCTGAAGAAGGGCGCGATCGCGAGCTCCGTCGCACACGATTCACACAACATCGTTGTTGTCGGGACGTCGAGCGAGGACATGATGGCCGCGGTCGTCGAGATCTCCAAGATGCGCGGCGGACTGAGCGTGGTCCGCGACGGCAAGTTGCTCGCCGGGCTTCCGCTTCCTGTGGCGGGGTTGATGTCGGAGGGCACGCTGAGCGAGGTCGTCGCCGGGCTCAAGAAGGTCGTGAGGGCCGCGAAGAGACTCGGGTGCAGCATCGACGACCCGTTCATGGCGATGTCGTTCCTGGCGCTTCCGGTCATCCCGGCGCTCAAGCTGACGGACAAGGGGCTTGTCGACGTCGACGCGTTCGAACTGACGAGCCTCTTCGTCTAGGCGGAGCGGCGCTCGCGGGACAACCACTGGCGGAGAACGCATGCACAGACGGGTGTACATTGTCCTCTTCATGGCCGTCTTTGCCTCGACAATGGGGGTCGGATTCATCGGCCCCCTTCTGCCGCTCTACGCGCGCGACCTCGGCGCGGCCGGGCTCTCGCTCGGCATGATCTTCGCCGGGTTCTCGATGGCGCGATTCCTTCTGACCCCGTTCATCGGCAGACTGTCCGACAGGTTCGGGAGAAAGGTCTTCCTCGCCGTAGGCCTCGCCGTGTTCTCCGGTTTCTCGCTGGCCTACCTGTCGGTGGAGACGATCAGCCAGCTGATTCTCGTCCGCGCGCTCCACGGCGCGTCCGCCGGCATGGTCATACCGGTCGCGCAGGCTTACATCGGCGACATCGCCCCGAAGGGGCGCGAGAGCTCCTTCATGGGGGCCTTCACGGTCTCGCTCTTCACGGCCTTCGGCATCGGTCCGCTCCTGGGCGGCCCGCTCGCGGACAGGTTTGGCATGTCGGCGCCGTTCATCGTCATGGGCTCTCTGTCGGCCCTGGCGTTCCTCCTTGTTCTGCTCCTGCTTCCGGAGATCGGGATCCACCGCGAGCGGTGGAAGAAGCGAGCGCCCGTGCGCGAGGTCCTGGCGCACGAGGTGGTCGTCGCGCTGATCGTCTTCCGGTCCGTCTCGGCGCTTGGGAGGGGAGTCGTCATCCCGTTTCTGCCGTTCGTCGCAGAGTCGCGCGGAGCGTCGCTGTCCGTGATCGGGCTGCTCCTCGCCACACACATCCTGCTCGCGGGATTTCTGCAGATCCCCTTCGGCAGGCTCGCCGACCGGGTCTCGAAGCCGCTTCTCATGACGCTGGGAATGGCGGGCAGCGCCCTCGCGATCCTTGCGATTCCCTACTGCCAGACGGTCACGCACCTCTTCTTCCTGCAGGTGGCAACGGGTATCGTGAGCGCACTGGGGTTCCCCGCGGCGATCGGGATGGCCGCGATGGCCGGGAGAAGATTCGGCGGCATGGGGACGGTGATGGCGCTCTTCAGCAGCGGCATGAGCATCGGTCTCATCCTGGGTCCTCTAGGGGGAGGGTTCTTCGAGGGCATCTTCGGCCTTGACTTCGTTTTCAAGGGTGGTTCTCTTGTGGTGGCGCTCGGCCTTGTCGTCTTCGTCGTGCTGATGAGACGGGCGAGCGCGAACGGTTCACTCGAACAGATACTCAGTACCGCAGAATCCAGCGGAGTGGGAGGTGTGCCCGCGGACGTGGGCGCCGCTTCGGCCCGGAAATGATCCAAGGAGGACGTCTTGAGAAAGCCCATCGCGCGCCTGTTCATCATCCTCGCGGTCGCCGCTGTCGTTGTCGCGATGTTCGGCGGTTGCAGCGCCGATCAGCGCGGCAGCTCCGACGGGACGCTCAGGGTTGGAATGGTCTTCGACGTCGGCGGCAAGGGAGACAAGTCGTTCAACGACTCCGCCTACCGGGGACTTCTGCACGCAGCGGACCAGTTCGGTGTCGAGCACACGGAGTTCGAGCCCGGGCAGGATGCCGACAGGGAAACCGGCCTCAGGAAGCTGGCCCAGGCGCGGTACGATATCATCATCGGTGTCGGTTTCCTCTTCAGCGATGCGATGCGCAAGGTCGCGGTCGACTATCCCGACGTCAAGTTTGCCTGTATCGACTTCGACCCGAGGCTTGGAGAAACGCTCCCCGACAACCTGGCAGGCCTGAAGTTCAGGGAGGAAGAGGGTTCGTTCCTCGTCGGTGTCATTGCCGGTCTGTTCAGCAAGACGGGAAGGGTCGGGTTCATCGGGGGCATGGACATTCCATTGATCCACAAGTTTGAGGCCGGGTACATTGCGGGAGCGAAGCACGCTAACCCGGCAATCTCCGTGACGGTCGCCTACGCGGGCGCCACGCCGCAGGCGTTCGCCGACCCGGCGAAGGGCAAGGAACTCGCACTCCTGCAGTACGGACGGGGAGTGGAAGTGATCTACCACGCGGCCGGCAGCACCGGCAACGGTGTCATCGAGGCGGCCCGCGAGGTCAACCGGCAGGCGATCGGCGTCGACTCGAACCAGAACTACATGGCGCCCGGGAACGTGCTCACGAGCATGGTCAAGCGCGTGGACAACGCCGTGCTCATGATTGTCCAGTCCGTTGTTGAGGGGAGTTTCCGCGGCGGATTGAGGGAATTCGGCCTCGCCGACGACGGCGTGGGCTACGCTGTCGACGAATACAACGAAGATCTCCTGACCGATGAGATGCTGGCGGCCGTGGAGGACGCCAGGCAGGCGATCATCGAAGGTACGATCTCGGTACCGACGGAGTAGCTCCTCCGGGATGACGGCGACGTCACGGAAGATGCGCCCCTGCCCCGGGCGCGCGATGGCGGTTGACGCAGCAAGACGCTTCCTATAGAGGGAGACGCCCTCTCAATGTCGGAACGCCGCGCGGTCCAGATGCGAGGCATCACGAAGCGCTACCCGCGCGTGCTTGCCAACGACCGCGTCGACCTTGACGTCGAAGTGGGAGAGGTCCACGCGATCGTCGGCGAGAACGGCGCCGGCAAATCCACCATCATGAAAGTGCTCTACGGGTTGACGCCACCGGACGCGGGCGAAATCCTGCTGTGGGGCAGGAAGCTCTCCGGACACCGTCCCGCTGACGCGATTCGCGAAGGCGTAGGGATGGTCCATCAGCACTTCATGCTGGTTGATACGCTGACCGTCGCCGAGAACGTCGTGCTGGGGCAGGAACCCGTGCGCGGCGGTTGTCTCGTCGACGTGAGGGCGGCCCGCGAGCGCGTGCGGGAGCTGTCGTCGGAGTACGGTCTGTCGCTCGACCCCGACGAGCTCATCGAGAACCTGTCGGTGGGGCTCGAGCAGCGCGTCGAGATAATGAAGGTGCTCTACCGAGGCGCGAAGATCCTCATCCTGGACGAGCCCACCGGCGTGCTGACTCCCCAGGAAGTGCGCGAGCTGTTCGTCATCCTCCGCGCCCTTCGTGACGCCGGGCGGACCATCATCTTCATCACACACAAACTCGAGGAGGTCCTCGAGCTGGCTGATCGCATCACGGTCATGCGCGACGGTCGCGTGGCGGGTGTGGTGGCCGCCGCCTCGACCACCAAGGAGGAACTCGCCAGGATGATGGTGGGGCGCGATGTGCTCCTCCGTGTCATCAAGGAAGAGGCGAGGCCCGGCGAGCTCCTGCTTAAGGTCGCGGGGCTTTCGGCGGTCGGCAGGAAGGGCTCGCACGTGCTCGAGGGGATCGACCTCGAGGTGCGCTCGGGGGAGGTTCTGGGGATCGCCGGTGTCCAGGGCAACGGGCAGACCGAGCTGGTTGAGGTTATCACCGGTCTTCGCAAGGCGAGCGCGGGGAGCGTCACCGTGTCGGGCAGGGAGACCACGAACAGGTCCCCACGCCAGATGCGCGACCTCGGTGTCGCCCACATACCGGAGGACCGACAGGCGCGCGGGCTCGTCCTCGGGTTCACGGTGGCGGAGAACCTGGTGCTCGGCAGGCATCACCGGGAGCCCTTCTCCCGTCGAGGTCTTCTTTCCCTCGACGACATCCGCGTGCACGCCGAGCGGCTGATAGAGGAGCACGATCTGAGACCGCGCGACCCCGACGTGGATGCGGGCCATCTGTCGGGCGGGAACCAGCAGAAGCTCATCGTCGCCCGTGAGTTCGACGGAGGACCCGTACTTCTGGTCGCCTCACAACCCACTCGCGGCGTCGACATCGGTGCCATCGAGTTCGTCCACACGAGCCTGCTTCGCATGAGAGACCAGGGCGCGGCGATACTCCAGATTTCGGCCGAGCTCACGGAGATCATGACACTCTCCGATCGCATCGCTGTCATGTACGGTGGGAAGATAGTCGCTGAGTTCGAGGGTGGGGCAGTCGGGGAGGAGGAGCTCGGTGTCGCGATGACAGGGGGCACGGTCGGGGCCGGGGGTGACGCGTCCGGCGCGCGCGAGAGAGAGACCCAGAGCGGCGGGACGAGTCCACGACCCGGAACGGGGGCGCGATGAGTCGATTCGCCAGGCTCTCCAGTGTGCTCTCTCCGCTCGTCGCGGTAGCCGCGGCCTTCCTCGTCGGAGGCCTCGTGGTGACCGCCATCGGCGAGAATCCGTTCCGGATATACGCCATCCTGTTCCGCGGAGCGTTCGGCAGCGTCGACGCCGTCGGACTCGTGCTCTTCAATGCCGTGCCGCTCATCTTCACCGGGCTGGCGGTGGCGTTCGCGTTCCGCGCAGGGCTCTTCAACATAGGCGGCGAGGGGCAGCTCTACATCGGCGCCTTCGTCTGCACGCTCGCGGGTCTCTCGCTCGGGGGTCTTCCGGCGGTGCTGCTCATCCCGTTGCTTATCCTGGCGTCGGCGGCGGGAGGAGCCGTGTGGGCCGCGGTGCCCGGGCTCCTGAAGGCGCGCTTCGGCGTGCATGAGGTCATCAACACCATCATGATGAACTTCATCGCCGTCGGGCTGACCAGCTACTTCATCATCAACATGCTCCGCGAGCCGGGGCAGATGACTCCTCAGACGTCGGAGATAGCTCTCGCCGGCCACCTGCCGAGGCTGGCGGGGCCGCTGTCGCGGATCGGTATCCCGCTGCCCCAGGCCAATCCTCTCAACTTCTCCCTGGTCCTTGCCCTGGGCGCGGTGTGGCTGGCGTGGTTCATCCTCTACAGAACCAACCTGGGCTACGAGATCCGTGCCGTGGGCATGAACACCAAGGCCGCCGAGTACGCGGGCATCAACGTGCGCCGCACCATCGTTCTGGCGATGCTCATCTCGGGCGCCTTCGCCGGTCTGGTCGCGACGAACGAGGTCATGGGGTTCCGCCACAGGTTCCTCGACAACTTCTCGAGCGGCCTCGGGTTCATGGGCATCGCGGTCGCGCTTCTGGGCAAGAACACGCCGTTGGGAGTTCTTCTCGCGGCGCTCCTCTTCGGCGTGCTGAACACCGGCGGGCTCGAGATTGACATTTTCACCGACGTGCCGCGCGAGCTCATCCTCGTGCTCCAGGCCATAACGATCATCCTGGTTGTCGTCGGGAACGAGGTGTTCGTCAGGAGAGCGGCTGCCAGAGAGGGGCGGGGGGCCGGAGCTCCCGTGCAGACTGCCGGAGTGACGAGGGAGGCGGAGTGACCGGGTTCACGAGACACGACAGCGCGACGAAAGGTGGCGCCCCCGGCAGCGGGACCCCGCGGAACAGGACGGTCGGGGTCGTCGCGTCCGCCGTCTGGGTCGTGGGCTTCGCCGTCATCGCCAAGGCGCTCGGCCTCGGGAAGGACGTCGTCGTCGCGTCCAGGTTTGGAACTACCGCCGTCATGGACGCGTTCCTCGTGGCCTTCACCATTCCCACCATCATCCAGCACTGGTTGCGGTCGCCGATACGGGCGGGCTTCGTGCCGCTCTTCACGGAGGTTCTCGAGAAGCGCGGCGAGGACGAGGCGTGGCGCGCGGCGGGCACCTTCCTTGGAAACTTCATGATCGTCGTGGCCCTCATTGCCGTGGTGGCCGCGGTCGCCGCTCCGTGGCTGGTTTCTGTCATCGCGCCGGGATTCGGCGCCGAGCACCAGACGCTGACGGTAGGCCTTGTGAGGATCATGCTCTTGTCCATCGTCTTCGCCGGCGGCTCCGGCATCTGCGCTCATCTGCTGCACGTCCACGGCAACTTCGCCCTGCCGAGCGCGGCCATGCCGCTGAACAACCTGGTACTGATAGCCGCGGTTGTCTTCCTGACGGCCACGCACGGCATCAAGGGGCTGGCCTACGGTGTGGTGCTGGGCAGCGCCGCCAACGCGGCGGTGCTGTGGCCGGCCATATGGCGGCTCCGCAGGAGCCTCCGGATCCGAATCGACTTCACGCACCCGATGTTCAGGGGTGTGATGAGACTGGCGCTGCCGCTTCTGATCGGAATGGCGGGCGCGAAGCTCGACGACGTCATCGATCGGATCTTCGCCTCCAGGCTGGCGGAGGGGAGCATCTCGGGTCTGGCCTACGCGATTCGGCTGATAGAGCTGCCCAAGGAGATTCTCGTCGGCGCATTCTCGGTGGTCCTCTTCCCGCTCTTCTCCCGGCTTGCGGCAAGGGGTCAGCACGACGAGCTCGGTGACAAGCTGATCGACTCCATGAGGCTGGCGTTCTTCGTGCTTCTGCCCGTGTCCATCGGCATGGCGATGCTGGGAGAGCCGTTCGTCAGGCTGGTGTTCCAGCGCGGCGCCTTCGGCGAGCAGTCGGTTCAGTCCACCGTCTCTGCCCTGCTTCTGTACACGCCGACTATCTGGGCGCTCGGGCTCACGAGCATCATGACAGCCGGCTTCATAGCGATGAAGAACACGAAGACCCCGGTCATCGTCGGGTTCGTCAGGCTTGCCTTCAAGATCGGACTCGTGTTCGCCCTGGTCGGTGCGTACCAGCACTCGGGCATAGCGCTCGCTACGTCGGTGTCACACGTCTTCAAGTTGGGGCTGTTCCTCATCGTGCTCCCGCCGATCCTGAAACGGGGCCGCTATGCCAGGCTCTTCCGGGCGTTCGGAGGGACCGTGCTGGCGACGGGCGTGATGGCGGGGGCGCTCTACCTGACCATCCGGGGGTTCGCCGGGGCCATCGTGTCTGAGTCCACAGGTGTGAGGGTCATTGTGCTTGGAGGAACGGCTCTGGTCGGCGCCGCGGTCTACGCGGCAGCGGCGCGGCTGTTCGCCAGGGCCGAGCTTACCGAGACACTGCGGGCGATTCGTGGCGGGGTTGGGGAGATAGGTCGCGGAAGGCGGAGTTCGCCGTAGTCACAGGGGGTTCGCGCGATGTTCGAACTGGTGGTGCTCGACTCGGCCCTCAGGATGGCCACACCACTCATACTGGCATCACTCGGCGGGCTCTTCTCGGAGCGCTCGGGTGTCATCAATATCGCGCTCGAGGGCATCATGCTCACGGGGGCGTTCGCGAGCATCGTCGCCACCTACTACACGGGCGATCCGTGGGTCGGCGTATTCGCGGGCGTGTTCGCGGGCATACTCATCTCCGTGATCCACGCGGTCGTGTCCATCGTGTTCAAGGCCGACCAGATCGTAAGCGGCGTCGCCATCAACCTGCTGGCGATGGGACTCACGCAGTTCCTCACCTGGATAATCTGGGGCAGTTCCGCCAACTCCCCGCCCGTTCAGGGTATGGCGCACTGGTCTCTTCCCGAAACCTGGGGCCCGGTGGCGCGCGGCGTGAACGTCGTCATCGGCCACTACCCACCGCTCGTCTACGTGGCGCTCGCCCTCGTGGCCGTGTCCCACGTGGTGCTCTTCAGGACGCCCTTCGGTCTCAGGCTCCGGGCGACCGGCGAGCACCCCGAGGCCGTCGACACGCTCGGCGTCAGCGTTCACGCGATGCGGTTCGCCGGAGTGCTCATGAGCGGGGCGTTCGCGGGCCTTGGCGGGGCGTTCCTCGCGCTCAACACGCACCAGTTTGTGAAGAACATGTCGGCCGGCAGGGGGTTCATCGCCCTCGCGGCCATGATCTTCGGGAAGTGGAGCCCGGGTGGCGCGCTCGCCGCGTGCCTGCTCTTCGGCTACGCGGAGGCCGTTCAGATGGGGCTCCAGGGGCAGGCGGTCCCGACGCAGTTCGTTCAGATGATCCCCTACGTGCTTACCATGGTGGCGCTCGTCGGAGTGATCGGCCGGGCTCGACCTCCGGCCGCCATCGGGAAGCCCTACTGACAGGAGGCTCGAATGCGCAGGAACAGCGTGCTCACGCTGGCGACGGTTCTGCTCGTCGTGTTCGCCCACGCGGTGGCCTGCGGCGAGGCCGTTGACAGCATAGCGTCGGACGACCTCCAGGGCACCACGGCACACTGTTTCCAGGACATCACGATGGACGATTTCCAGCCGATTGAGTTCAATGCCGACCGTCTTCTGGTGAAAGGGCCTTCCGTCATCGGGTTCGAGGGTCCGCGCGCGATCATCGAGTTCGAAACGAGCGTTCCTACTCCTGCGGCCGTCATACACTTTGGTCCGATTACCCTGGCGGGTGATGTCAGGGAGGCGCTCTTCCGGAAGGTCGCCGGGGAGGAGCTCGAATCGAGCGAGACCGCGACGGTTCACCGCATAGAGGTGAACGTCTCCAGGCTCGAGTCGTCGTCGTACGATCTGCACTACATCGAGGACGGGGGAGGAGAAGTCGCATACAGAGTCGAGGTCTACGACCCGCGCTGGGGCTCCGCCGGTCTGTACGACCGGCGATTCCGCTACACCAGGGAGGGCCCGAGAAAGACGGGCGAGTACGCCCTCGCCTTGACCATGACGTTCGGCCCGTTCATCGACCTTGTCGGACCGGACTCGTTCGTCATCTCATGGGAGACCGACGTTCCGGCCCATGGAGCCGTCATCCTTGCCGATAGGACCTTCGCCGACCCGGACGTCTCTCTGACCCATGAGGTCGTCGTGGACGGCCTGCTCCCGGACTCGGAATACGAGTACCGCGTGCGCTACGGTCCGGACGACGCCCAAACGAGGGTTTTCCGCGCGAGAACCGCCCCTGAAGAGGGGGCCGGTGGCTGCCGCTTCGCATATGCTTCCGACAGCCGCGGCGGGGCCGGGGGATGCGAGCACTCGCTCGAGGGAGTCAACCACGCGACGTTCAAGGCCATCCTCGCCGGCGCGGTCTCAAAGGAAGTGGACCTCATGCTCTTCGGCGGTGACCTCATCGACGGCTACACGACGTCGGAGGAGGCCTTCCGATCCGAGCTGGATTCGTGGAAGAGAGCCGTTGGCATGGTCGCTTTCTCCCTGCCCATCTACGAGGGCGTGGGCAACCACGAGCAGCTGGGAGACTACCTCTCGGCGCCGGAGCCCGGGCATCCGGGCAACAGGTTCATCGTGCATCGCGACCGCGAGGGGGCGGAGAGTCTCGAGTCCGTGTTCTCGAGCGAGTTCACGAACCCGACCGGAAGCTGCTACGGCTTCAGCCTGCGTGCGGAGGAGAGGGCGCTCGACGGCGCCGTTGTCGCGGGCCCCGACTACGCCGAGACCGTCTACTCCTTCAACCGCGGGAACTGCCATTTCATCTCGATCAACACGAACTACTGGTTCACCGGCGTGATGTATGACGGCACTACCGTGCGATTCCCCAGCGACCAGGAAGGGACCGCCCTCGCGCTTCGCCTGGTGGGCGGCAACCGGGAGGGATACGTTCTTCCCTACCAGCTCGAGTGGCTCGAGCAGGATGTGGCGGCCGCGGAGGCCGACGAGAACATCGACTGGATCTTCGTGTTCTCGCACGAGCCGGCGTTCCCGAACGGCGGGCACCTCTACGATGCGATGTTCTGGGGACAGCCGGGGAAGGGGCACGAGGGAGGACTCAACGACCACGCGGTTCCCTTGGGCGACGTCATCGACATGCGGAACCGGTTCTGGGGCGTCCTGGCGCACAGCCCGAAGGTGGTCGCGTTCATGTGCGGGGACGAGCACAACTACAGCCGGACTCTCATCGATACCGACATCGACCCCGGCTTCGCTCATCCCGTGTGGCATATCGTGAGCGGCGGTGCGGGAGCTCCGTTCTACGCGCAGGACACGTCGGTGACGTGGGTCGACAAAGTGGCGGCCTTTGCCCCGGTCAACCACTACTGCGTGTTCGACGCCGACCACGAGAAGGTGTCGCTCCGCGTGTACTCGGCGAACGGCGCCCTGCTCGATGAGGTGCCCGACCTCACTACCTACGGCACAACCGGCGCCTCAGAATAGCGCGCCACCACGCGCAGGAAACCTCTCTGGCAACGCTGCATCCCACTGGTGTGTGAAGGTGTGCTGAGCCCACCCTCATTTCTTGACTTCTGCCGACATTGGGCCTACACTCGCGTCCGTTGGCGGGGAATGCCGAGCCCCGCCATGTCTTTCCTACCGCGTACGACAGACTGAAGGAGATGACGACCATGAGACGAGCCAGGCTCTGGCCGGTGGCGCTTGTCGCTCTCGCGCTGGTGTTCGCCGCGGGCTGCGCCCAGAAGGAAACGAACCCGTTCGACCCGTCACAGGACCCGGATCCGCCGGTCGTGACGGGTTTCCTGTATTCCGGCGGTGAGGCCCAGTGGTCTACCGATGAGCCGGCGCTTTGCGTGCTGGAATACGCGCCCGTCGGCGGGGAGTTCGAGCACTACGTCTACGCGTCCACCAAGTACCACTCGACGTTCCACCGCGTCACGCTATTGGACATGGAGGACGGCGTCGACTACGAGGTGCGGGTGCGGAGTGTCGATCGCGCCGGTAACGAGGGCTACGAGGGATCCGCACAGATGCCGGATTCCATACCAGGTGAGGTCTTCACCGGCCTCACGATGACGCTGGCGATGATCGACGTCGGATGGGGGCTCTCGATGGTGCTCACTACGCCGTCCGGAGCGAACGTCATGATAGACGCGGGCTACACGGACCACCTCGATGACGTGCTCGAGTTCCTCGAGGACCACTCGATCAGCTACTTCGACGCCGCGGTCGTGACGCACTATCACATTGACCACTACGGTGGGTACGGTGGCTACACCGGTAGTCCCGACACAGAGGTCGATGGGATTCTGAACATGTTCGGCGTCGGTGTTTTCGTCGCTCCCGACACTACGAATCTCTACAGAGAGATGGTCACCCGTCTCGCCGGGAAGCTCGACCGGTACAACGTTGATATCGAGTATGTGGGTCAGGGAGACAGCTCGTGGAATCATCCCGGGCTCGCCTGGGACACCACATCCGGGTTCGAGGTCAAGGTCCTGTCGGCCGGCGTCGGCGGGCTGGTGGGCATCAATGACGACTCGGGCGACGAGGGCATGAACACCAACAACGACTCCATGGTGCTGAAGCTGAGCTTCGGGGACGTCTCTTTCATCACGACAGGGGACGGCGAGCACTTCACAGAGTATGGCATCATCGACGCATTCGGGAGAGAGGGCGTCAGGGCCGATTTGCTTCAGATCGCTCATCATGGCAGCGACGACTCCAGCTCCAGACTGTGGCTCGACAACGTTTCCCCCCGGGTAGCTCTCATATCGTGCGCCATTATCGAGGCGCCGCTCGTGAAGGAAGAGGTCCTCCGGGGCATAAGGGGTGTGAACGCCGACTACTTCGTAACGGACCGCATAGTAGCGAACACTCCCAGACACGCCACTCCGACGTACGGCAACGTGATAGCGGTCACCGACGGTTCCACTATTGAGATCACCACCGAGGAGCACGTCTGGTAGCGAGCGGTTGGAGGCGAGCGGCATGACCTGGCTCGAGAAGCTCAAGCGGAAGAAGTACATGGACCCCCTGACTGCGGCACTGTACCTGGTGCCCGCCGGCGTCATCGTGGTCGTTTTCCGCATGCTACCCATCGGCTCCGCCTTCCTGCTCTCGTTCTTCGACGTCAAGATGGGGAGGATCCGGGGATTCGTCGGGCTCGCGCAGTACGCGCGGCTCTTCCAGGACCCGACCTTCTGGAGCTCGCTCGGCACGACCGCGTACTACGTTCTCGGCGTCGTGCCGCTGTCGCTCTTCCTGTCGCTCTTCGCCGCCGTGCTCCTCAACCAGAAGATCCGCGCGCTGGGCTTCTACAGGACGGTCTACTTCCTGCCCGTCGTGACCTCGCTCGTCGCGGTCTCGATGGTGTGGAAGTGGATCTTCCACCCCAGGCTCGGCCTTCTGAACTACTTCCTGCAGTTCCTCGGGGGCGGGTCGCTTGAGTGGCTCGAAGAGCCCAGCGGCATCTTCGAGATGGCGGCGGGCGCACTGGGCTGGAGCTGGTGGCCGGGCGGGTTGGCCGGGCCCAGCCTCGCTCTCATCGCCGTCATCGTCGTCGCCATCTGGCGCGGCATCGGCTACAACATCGTCATCTTCCTTGCCGGGCTTCAGAACATCCCGGACCAGTACTACGAGGCGGCGCGGATAGACGGCGCGAGCCCGCGCCAGATTTTCTGGAACGTCACGTGGCCGCTTCTCTCGCCGACGACCTTCTATGTGCTCCTCTCAACGACCATCGTCTCCTTCCAGGTATTCACGCAGATCTACCTCATGACCGGCCCGCCGGTCGGAGGGCCGATGGGGACCACGAAGGTCATCGTCTACTACCTGTTCGAGAAGGGGTTCGACGCCGGCGGCAACATGGGCTATGCGAGCGCGGTGGCGCTCGTGCTGTTCGGTATCATACTGACGCTCACGCTGGTTCAGCGGCGGATCGTGGAGCGGAGGGTCTACTACTAGTGAGTGCGAAGACATCACAGCACGATCTCGGGATCAACACCGGGTACCGGGCGCGCAGGACCCTCGGACGGGCCGGGGTCTACGCCGCCCTGTGGGTGGGGATCATCATCATGATCGTGCCCTTCTTCTGGATGCTCTCGACGTCGCTCAAATCTCCCATCGAGATTCTCGAGTTCCCCCCGACGTGGATCCCGACGGGGCACTTCGCTCAGACCGAGGACGGCGGCGCGGTCGAGGTCTACATGATCTCAGAAGACCGCACCGCGGGCACCGCGATCGTGCGGCCCGTCGACGGGGGACCGGACCGGACCGTGCTGTCGTCAGACGTGATTGACAGGGCGCGCCTGCGGTTCTCGAATTACGTCGAAGCCTGGAACCAGGCGCCGTTCGCCCGCTACTACTTCAACACGATCTTCGTGACTCTCTTCGTCGTGGCCGGCGTGCTGGTGACGTCGTCGCTCGCGGCGTACGCGTTCGCGCGGATGAGATTCTGGGGAAGGGACAATATCTTCGTGGTCTTCCTCTCGATGATGATGGTGCCGCAGCCCGTCTACATCGTCCCGTCGTACATCGTGCTCGTGAAGCTCGGGTGGATAGACACCTATCAGGCGCTCATCATCCCGTGGCTGGCGCACATCTTCAGCATTTTCCTGCTGAGGCAGCACTTCAAGACGATCCCGAACGACCTCTACGACGCCGCCATCATCGATGGCTGCAGCCGGTTCGGGTTCCTGTGGCGAGTGATGCTGCCGTTGTCCAAGGCGGTGCTGGTCGCGGTCGTCATCTTCACCATCGTCGGCACGTGGAACTCGTTCCTGTGGCCTCTGGTCATGACCAACACGCCGGAGGTTCGTCCTCTCCAGGTCGGTCTGGCGCGATTTTCCCAGGAGCAGGGCACCAGTCACGAGCTCATGATGGCCGCGGCGGCGTTCTCCATTGCGCCCCTCGTCGTCGCGTATTTCTTCGCGCAGAAGCAGATCATACAGAGCCTGGCGACGTCGGGCATGAAGAGCTAGACGTCGGGCATGAAGAACTGGACGCAGGGCACGAAGAGCTAGACGGAGGAAACCATGAAACGGTACGTGACAGCGGTCGCCGCGGTGCTCACGGTCGCGGCACTCATCGCGGGGTGCGGTGGAGGAGGAGAGGAGTCGACTTCCGGTGTCGTCACCGTTCAGTTCTGGCACGCGATGGGCGGGCCCCTGGGTGATGCGCTCGATGAGCTCGTCGCCGAGTTCAACGAGACCCACCCCGGGATCGACATAGTGTCGATCAGCATGGGGAGGTATCAGGCTCTTTCTCAGAAGATCATGGCCGCCGTCGCGGCTGGACAGCCGCCGGTTCTCGCCCAGGCCTACGAGGCGTGGACAGGGGAACTCATCGAGAACGGCAGCGCAGAGCCGCTCAACCCGTACATCGAGGGCGCCGACGGTCTGACGGCCGCAGAGCTCGACGACTTCGTACCGGGAATGCTCGACAACAACTCGTGGGACGGCACGATCTACTCGTTTCCCTTCAACAAGAGTGTGAGGGCCATCTACTGGAACAAGGACCTCTTCGCGGCGGAGGGCCTGGACCACGCTCCGACCAACTGGTCCGAGTATGAGGGCTTCGCCCGCCGCCTGACCAAGGACACCGACGGCGACGGCGAGATCGACCAGTGGGGAACCGCCGGCCAGATCAGCGCGTGGATGTTCGAGAACCTCCTGCTGCAGAACGGCGGACAGATCCTCACGGAAGACGGAACGGCGGTCGCCTTCGACAGCGCCGAGGGAGTGGAAGCTCTCGAGTTCATGGTGAGGCTCCTGACGAAGTGGGGCAAGGTGACCTCCGGCTATGAGTATCAGAACGACTTCCAGGCCGGCAAGGTCGCGATGATCGAGGGCTCGACGGTGTCGCTCTCCTACATGGAGGGGAAGTACATGTTCGATATGGCGGTGGCGCCCCTGCCCGAGCGGAAGGGGAAGGGCTGCTACGTGGCGGGGACCAACGTCGTCATTTTCTCGGACGCGTCTCAGGCGCGGAAGGACGCCGCGTGGAAGTTCATCAAGTGGTTCACGAGCCCCCCGACCACCGCGCGCTGGGCGGCGCGGACAGGCTACGCGCCCGTCCGGATGAGCGCGACGGAGTCCGAGGCGATGGCGGCGCGGTTTGCAGAGATAGACGGACTGAAGGAAGTCCTCCAGCAGCTTGAGTTCGCGTCCTACGAGCCGAGGTCGGCCGCGTGGTACGCCGGGCGCAAGCACCTGGAGGAGGTCGGTGTCGAGGGCGCGCTCAGGCAACGGATGA
>JAUWLR010000201.1 GCA_030613615.1 Candidatus Eiseniibacteriota bacterium | reverse complement strand
ACCGCGTCTGTCCATTGGGCGCCGCGCGCATGTTCGACAATCCCCTCCGTCTCTTGATCCACCGGCCGGGGAAGATGCTCCGGGACTACGGCAAACCGGGGTCGAAGGTGCTCGCCTTTGGCTGCGGTCTTGGTTTCTTCTCGATAGCCATGGCGAAGATGGTGGGGGAGGGCGGGCTTGTCATCGCCGCGGATCTGCAGGACGTGATGCTGCAGGGGCTCATGAAGAGAGCGCGCCGAGCGGGCGTCGCGGACAGGATCCGACCGCATCTGACGGCACCCGACAGGATCGGTCTCGAGGACCAGGTCGACTTCGCCATCGCGTGCTGGGTCATGCACGAGACGCCGGACATCGATGCTGCCTTCGGGGAGCTCGCATCGGTTCTGGTGCCGGGCGGGCGGCTGTTCGTTATTGAGCCCAAGTCCCACGCGTCAGAGGAGGAGTTCGACAAGCTGCTCGCCTCGGCGGCGGCCGCCGGGCTCAGCGAGGTCACCCGGCCTCGCTCCGCCGGGAGCCGTGCTGTCGTTCTGGAGCGCCTGCCTGCTTCCCCGTGAGACGGGAAGCAGGCGAGATGCCGGACCTTCCTTCTCGGCGTCCTCAGCATACGAACCGCCCGAGCCTCGCGGCCCGGGCTCGGATGTGCTGGACAGAGGACTCCAGTGAGCGTGCCCTACTCGGGCTGCACGATCGGCAACTTCTGTCTTCGGGCCGGCGATTTCAGCATCCGCGCGATCGCACCGCTCCGCTCAATGTAGGCGACATGTGTTCTCAGGGCGGCGCTCCATTGCTTGTTCGTGCCGAGGTAGCCAAGTGAGCAGTCCTGATCTACGAATCTGATCTCCTCGCCGCGTTCGAGCTTGCGGATCACCCCGAGTGCCAGATCAGTCCCAAGGCAGGTGAGCTGCATGTTGATCGAGTCCACCGTGTCCTGCGGCTCGACGGTGGCTCTCGCCTGGGCGAGGAGGCTGCCGCCATCGATGATCTTCGTCAGCTTGTGGATGGTCACACCGATGTTGTAGGGATCCCAGTTGATCAACGCCCACTCCGTGCAGTTGGTGCCCCTGTAGTAGGGCGATAGTCCCCAGTGGAGGTTGAGTGCCAGGTCAGCGGTCTGGAGGGTCTCGTCCTTCACGATCGAGGTGCCGTGATCTAGGATGAGATCGGGTTTCTCTGCAGCGAGCCGATCGAGTACCTCCTGCGCGTTGATGTCGTCGCATTCCATGATGGGCACCGAATCATGGAGGGCCCTCCACCGATCGCCGAAGTACCTCTCGTAATCGCGTGTGGACTTCCCGTGTCGAGCGCGCTTGCGTGCTCTGTTGAGGCACGCCTCGCGGACGCCCGCGAGGCCTCGGCTTCTCAACTTTGCCTGCAGCTGCTCACGTGCGGGCACGGTCTCGACAACGGCAAGCGATACCTGATGCTCCTCGTGAATGCGGTTGACGAAGTAGACGCAGGGCGGTTCAGGGCGAATCAGGCAGATGATCTTCATCGTTTGTCGCTCTTTGACACGCGGGACTTCAGCCCACAATAGAGGGAGAGGTCCGATCGGAAGGCGCCGTACTGCTGGGCAAGTCGATCGTTGCTGGTCGGGATGAACCTCCCGAGCTCCATGGACGCCTGCGAGTCCGGGCTTACGGGGAGGTAGTTCTTCCGGAACTGAACGGTGACGCCCAGCCGGATGCCCACCTCTCGCGAGATCCTGATCGACTCGTCGGACCAGAAGCCGCTCGGATACGAGATTATCGAGGCCGACCGTCCGGTCATGTCGAGCAGGTCCTGTTGCGCCCCCCCGATCTGGGTTCTCAGTTCCTCGGCGCCGCAGTCTGGGAGGTAAGCGTGGTCCCTGGTGTGGTTCCCCAGGGCGACGTGCTCGCTTCGGGAGAACTCGCGGAGTTCCGAGGGAGTCATCGGGCGATCGATGTCACCGACGGGCTTGAGAGCATCGCCGCCGAACTCCCGAATCAACAGAGATTCGATCTCGCTGTGCTTCCTTGACACGAGATCCTGCCGCTCCTCCTTGATCCTGTCAAACGGCACGCCCCTCTTCAGACGCTCACGATAGAGGGCGTCCCACCAGAAACACTTGCCCTCCTTCACGTAGGTCGTCGAGATGAAGAACAGCGCGGGGACCGCGTACTCCGTGAGGATCGGCAGGGCGCGCGTGTTGTTGAAATACCCATCATCAAACGTGGCCATGACGTATCTCTGGTCCGGATCGAGTCCGCCCATGATGTCGTCCGGTGAGACGAACTGGTAGCGGGCGGTCAGGAAATAGTCCACGAACTGGCGGAAGTCCTCGAGAGTGAACTCCTGTTGCGGATCGATGAGGTTCTGCTCGATCTCCGACCGATCTCTGAAAAGCCCGTGGAACAGGAACGTGAGGAGCGCGGGTCGTTCGCCTCTGAGGCGCGCGTAGGCCCGTCCGAGGCTACCGTCGATCTGCTGAATGAGAGAGATCAGGGAGTTCTTCACGAGTGCGCTCACTCTGTCCACCAGCGGCGTTCCCGTCTCGCGTTCCTGGACGGCCCGGAAACCTCGCCGAGAGTATCACCCGAGGGCAAAGCTGAGTCAAGCAGGCAGACCATCCTGCAGTTGGGTGAGCCCGGCATCGATCGAGAGAGGCCAGCAGCGGCTCCGGAAGGCCGGATGTTCCCGCTCATCCGTCGGATGTCGACGATGCCCCGTCCGCGGAGGCGTGGTGGGGGCACATTCTGAAACCGACACCTTATTGCTATTGCCTTCAAACTGTGCTATGGTTCCAGTTCGTGGTGGCATGCCGCACGTCCAGCGCAGCCGCTCGGAGTGTGGTGGCGATGTCGGACTGAACGTAAGGAGCGCCCATGGCCAATAGACCGCGGTAAGAACGAATCCACAGCCTCTCAGAATCTTCGACTCCTCTCGCTTGGGAACAACCGCAATCAAGGAGCTGACAATGCGTTTCTTCGCTACCGTTGCCTTGATCCTCGCGCTGGTCGTTTCTGCCGGTGCTACCGACCGCGCTGCCGTGCCAGACAACCCTAACGCCTGCAAACCGCCCGCAGAGCCGCAGCACGGTCCCCAGAATGGGGACGGCTTTGTCATCACGACGCAGCGCGCTGCCACGGCGTACTACAACCTTGCTGAGTTCCTGGCTGTCCTCGACGCAGATTACTACTTCGACGACTTCGCGTGGTTGGACTGGGGCACCATCAGCAACGTGCTGACCTACCAGTTCGGCCCGGTCAACGGCTACAGCTACACGGCATTCGCCGCTGAGGAACTGTTCAGCATACCGGGCGCGATGTCGACCAGCGCAGCTGAGGACCCGATCACCCTCACCTTTGACGGCCTGCCGGTTACGGCGGTCGCCGGCGATTTCTTCGTCACGGACTTCGATGGCAATCCGATGCCAAGCGTCATCACGGTCGCGCTCGACGATGGCACCACGGTCGAGCTGACTCTCCCGACTATGTTCGTCGGTTTCACGACGGTCGTTCCGATCACGTCGATGACGATCAGTTGCGGCGATGGCCTGTGGGCGACCTATGACAATTTCTACGTGGGTCAGATGGCCACCGTGCCAGTTGAGGACCGGAGCTGGGGCCGGATCAAGACGCTGTACAGATAGGCCCGGCGC
>JAUWLR010000138.1 GCA_030613615.1 Candidatus Eiseniibacteriota bacterium | reverse complement strand
GCAGCTCGGCAGCGTCCAGGATCATCTCCATGCCGTGCACCAGGCCGTGGGTGCCGCTGTAGAGAACGGTCCACTTGCCGTTGGCGACGCGCCCGACGTCGTTCTCCGCCGGCGTGAAGCAGTCCGTGTCGGCGCCGTTGGGTATGAGCACGACGCGATGTCCGGGGATGCCTCGCTTGACCATCAGGCGGCGCATCCCGGGCGTCACCGCGACGATCCAGGCGGCGTGCGCGTACAGGAAGAGTTCCATCCGCTCGGCCAGTCGGATGACGCGCTTCGACGTCAGCTGCCCGAGGGCCACGGCGGCGTGCGGCCAGTAGTCCCGGACGTCGAGAACGTACGGGGCGCCCTTGACGTGACCCAGTAGCCAGCCCGAGACCCCGAGGAAGAGGGGCGGCGACGTGATGAGGATCACATCGCACTTCGGTGTGAAACACCCGCGCACGAACGCGGACACGGCGAACGAGATCTGGTTGAGCATGCGCGTCAGGAACGTCTTCCGCGGCGTCGCGAAGAGATAGCTCCTGATGACACGGACGCCATCAAGACGTTCTGACGCACCGAGCTTCCACCGGAACTCCTGCTGTTTCCTGCCGCTCGGGTGGTTCGGCATGCCCGTGAGTACCGTCACCTCATGGCCCCGACCAGCAAGCTTGGTCGCGAAGTGGTAGGCCCGCAGAGGTGCAGCGCCCGTCTCGGGAGGGTAGTACTGTGTGAGGAACAGGATCCTCATACCCTTCCTCCAGCCGGCCCGCCGGCACGCTCCAGAAGACTCGAGAACACATCCTCGACTCGCGCGACGACCCGGTTGATGTCGTAGTTCTCCACGGCGATCGCCCGGCTCTTCTTACCCATCTCCCGTGCACGGTCTGCGTCGTTCAGAAGTCTGAGCACGGCGTTCGAGAGCCCTGGCGCGTCCCCCGTGTCGACCAGGAACCCTGACACCCCGTCCTCGACAACCTCCGGAACACCGCCCACACGCATGGCCACAACGGGAACGCCGGCGGCCATGCCTTCCAGCACCACGTTGGGTGAACCCTCCGACAGCGATGAGAGCACGAGCACGTCCATCAGTTTGAGCACGGCGGGCACGTCGTCCCGCACCCCGATGAAGTGGATCTTCCCGGAGAGCCCGAGTTCGCCGGCCTCCCGCTCGAGGCGCGTCCTTTCGGACCCGTCACCCACGATAAGGAACCGCACATCCCCGTGCGCCTTTGAGATGAGCGCCGCTGCCTCCAGGAAGTGCCCGTGGCCCTTCACGGGAGAGAGCTTCGCCACTACTCCTACGACCTTGCTCTCGCCGAGACCCAGTTCACGCTTGAGGTCCTCGGCAGGCGTGGCGCGCGCGATCCTCTCGAGGTCGGTTCCCACGCCGATGTTCTCTATCTTCGATTCCGGGACGCGGAACCGTTCCGAGAGTTCCCGCGCAGCGGCCGCGCTGTTGACGATGACGGCGTCGACGACGCGTCGGCTCACGAAGCCGTAGACCGATTCCCTCGCGCCGCCTCTGAGCCAGTAGCTGAGGTTCCGCTGGTTGTTCACGACCACGGGAACGCCCGCGGCCCGACCCACGAACGGACCTACCAGCGTCGTCAGACCCAGCATGCAGCTCAGGACGTCGACCCTCTCGCGACGGAGGAAGGCCGCCGCTCTGGAGAGGTCTCCGACGGTCCGCGGGGACAGCACGCGTCTGCCCGTCCCGAACTCGTGGACGGGCACGCCCAGAGCCTCCACCTCCGGCAGCAGTTCGCCCTCCGCGAGCGTGGAGAACACGATGGGCGTGAACCTCTCCCGGTTCATCCTCCTCAGAAGCTCGAGCAGGAAGCGCTGGGTACCGGCGTGCTCGAACGAGCCTGCCCACAGCACGAGCTTCGCGGGAGTTCCGCCTCTATGTGTATCGGCCCGGTCCAAGCGACCTCCGGGGCCTCAAAGGCCCCTAATCCGAGTTCCCGTGGAACGAGTTGTCCGCCTCCAGGCCGCGATCGCGCACCGGGAGGACCTTCGTTATCTCGTCCACAACGCGCCGGTCCTGATGTCTGAACCGCGAGTACTGTATGTCCGCCGCCAGTCTGGCGACATCCCTGTGCCTGGGCGCTATCCCTAAGCGCGGAATGCAGTACAGGGAGTGTCTGTGCGAGACGGGTCCGGACAGCGACGTTACCGCCGACTCGAATCCCCCAACCGCGACGAGCTTCGCGACCCTGGCGTCGCAGTGGCAGTCCGTCCTGCCGTTCGGGTAGGCGAAGTGCTCGACGGACGCCTGAAGCGCGTCCTCTATGTCCCTCCGCGAGGCGACCACTTCGTGAGCAACGTCGCTCGTGTCGAGACTGGGCAGGTTGTAGTGGGAGTGCGTGTGGGCGCCTATCGTCATGCCGGCGCCGTGCATCTCCCGGATCTCGTCCCAGTTCATCATGATCCGCCTGGCCCCGAGGTCCGTCCGCGAGCCGGTCTCCTCGTGAACCTCCCCGAGAATGCTCTCTATCTCATCGAGCTTGCAGCGTTTCACGATCCCCGTGACCATCTTGATCGCGGCTTCTTTCTTCGCGTCGGTCGACAGGTCGATGCTGCGCTCGCCCAGAAACGAGAGCGACACGCCCGGCCTGTCACACAGCCTGATGGCCCGCCTCAGGGCCACCGTCCACGGAACCCGGGCATCCGCCACGGTGCCTGTTGTGACGTAGAAGGTCGCCGTCGCTCCGTGCTCCCTGAGAATCGGAAACGCGTTCGTGTAGTTGTCCTCGTATCCATCGTCGAACGTCACTGCCACGTTCCTCGGGTCCACGCCACGCCGGGAACGCATCTGCTGCACCATCTCCCCGACGCTCACGATCCGGTGTCTCCTGGCGAGGAAGGCCACCTGGCGCGCGAAGACCTCAGGCGCAACCACGAGGCTCTTCTGCACGTACTCACCGGCCCAGGACTCGTCGGCACTGACAGAGTGGTAGCGGAGGATGGTCCCGCCCACACGGTGCAGCCCGGCCATGCCCCGAACGACCAGCCCGGAATTCCTGAGGCTTCGTCCCGCCTGCCTGGCCAGGTCGTCGAAGCCGTTCCTTTCTGTGCGCTTCCTGTTCACTGAGTCGTGTGCTCCTCGCCTGGTGTCGTCATGTCAGACCTCGCCCCGGCCGCGCACAGGGATCGTCTCGCCGGCCTTGAGCCTCGCGCGGGACTCCCGCCCCGCGGTGAGACGCGCCCACTCCTCGAGCCCGGGCGCCCGCTTCTTCAGGACGGACAGATAGAGCGCTACCGTGTCGTCGACCATTCGGCCGGCCGTGAACCTCGACCGTACGCGGGCCCGTCCCGCCTCTCCCATTCTGCGCCTGAGACCCGGGTCGCGCAGAAGCTCCAGCACACGGCGAGCGATTCCCGCGGCGTCTCCCGGGGGGACCAGATACCCGGTCACCCCACTCTCGATGAGCTCCCCGTTGCCGCCGACGTCGGTGACGACCAAGGGGCAGCCGGCCGCCATCGATTCCAGCACGACGTTCGAGCACCCTTCTTTGAGCGACGTCAGCACCGAGACGTCGATCTCGGACAGGAGGGCGCCGATGTCATCCCTGGCGCCGGTGAGCTCGACCACGTCCGAGAGCCCCATGGACGTCACCCGGCGGGCCAGTTCGTCGTGCAGCGGCCCACCGCCGACCATTCGAAACCGGGCCTCCGGCGCGTCCTTTGTGATGAGCTTCACGGCTTCGAGAAAGGTGCCGTGGTCTTTCTTGGGCGTCAGGCTCGCGATCATCGCCACGCAGCCACCCCGTCCGGACGCTTCTGCGCAGGCGGAAGCTCGTTCGCTCCCCGGAGCAGCTTCAATCCCGTGTGCGCCGGCGATCTCGGGACCACCCGTGATCCCGTGTGCGCCGGTGACCTCGGGACCACCCGTGATCCCGGATGCGCCTTCGCCCTCGCGCCGCCCGCTCGCCCGCGCCAGCGATATGCCGTTGTAGACGACGTGTATTTTCTCGGCCGGTATCAGGTGACGGCGCGATACGTGATCCTTCACCGCCTCCGCGTTAGCTATCACGCGATCGGTCAACCCGGCCAGCGCCCACTCGATGGCGACCATCAGCGACTTCGCGTGGATGTCCACGTTGCGCACCGACGATATGATGAGCGGGACGCGCATCAGTCGTCCGGCCGGGAGACTTCTCCAGTTGGCGGAGAAGAGATAGGAGTGCAGCACCGCGGGCCGCTCGCGCCTGATGAGGTTGGCGAGCCTGAACGTGGTGCCCGAGAAAACCCCTCTCTTCTTCTCCAGGTAGATGACGCGCACGCCTGCGTCCTCCATCTCGTCGCCGAGCACGTCGGCTCCGTGCAGGCAGCACACGACGGGCTCGAACACGTCTCGCGGAAGGCGCTTCACGAGCTCGGCCGTCTGCCGCTCCGCCCCACCCCGACCCAGTTGGCCGATGACGTAGAGGATCTTGATCCTCCCCGCCGGTGCGAGGGTCGCTCGTCCTGCGAGCGCCAGGTCGTAGAGGGCCTCGGTCTGTCGGACCATCTGGTCGGCCCTGAATCTCCGCCCGAACTCGTCGCGGGCCGCGGCGGCCATCCGGGCATGCAGCTCCGGATCCCGCGCCAGCGCGCGGATACCGTCGGCGAGAGCTTCGGGTCGCCCTGGCTCCACGGTCACGCCGCTCACACCGTCGGTGAGCGCCTCGGGAACGCCGCCGACGGCCGTCGCCACGCATGGAACGCCGGACGCCATCGCCTCCAGGATCGTTATCGGCAGGCCTTCCCAGTCGGAGGAGAGTACGAAGATGTCCGAGGCGGCGAGCAGGTCGGGTATGTCCAGACGCTGCCCGAGGAACAGGACTCGCCGGGACAACCCGAGTTCATCCGCACGCGCCTCCAGCTTCTCTCTCTCCGGACCCGACCCAACCACCAGCACGCGGAGCGCTTTCATGTCGGACAGCCGTGCCGTCGCGTCCAGCAGGGTGCGCCTGTTCTTCTGCTTCGTGAGACTCCCGACGTTCAGACAGACGACGGCGTTGCCCGACAGTCCGAGTTCCCGTCGCACCGACGCGCGATCGGCGCCCGGGACGAGACGCTCCTCGTCTATCCCGTTCAGTACGGTGACGAACCTCGACCCCGGTATCCTCCCGCACTCCGTGTGCGCCCGCCTGACGGCGGCCGACACGGCTATCTGTGCGTCCTCCCTGAGGGCGGCCACGCGGCTCAGGTAGTGCCTGCCCGCTCCCCGCGTGCGCACCACGTTGTGTTCGGTACGAACCACCGCTCTCGCTCGACCGAGAATCGCCGCCGGCAATCCCGCCGCCAGCGCGGTGAAATTGTGGTTGTGGACGACGTCGAACCGTCCGCGCCTGATGATCCTCGCAAGCCTCGCAACGGCCCTGAGGTCGAACCTGCCTCTTCGTCCGAGCACGTGGACCGGGACACCGGACGCCGCGATCGAGTCGGCGAGGGGGCCGGCCGAGAGCACGCAGCAGACCTCGGGCTCGTAGCGAGAGCGGTCATGCCACTTCGCGTACTCGGCCACGACGCGCTCGGCGCCTCCCGCCTGCATCGACTCGACCACGTGAAGGACCTTCGCCATCAGGCGTCCTCCCCTTCCGCCCGTCCTGCGCCTCCCCCATCGTCTGCCGGCGCGCCCGGGCCCGCGGCCCTGAGCGCCTCCGTCGACGCCGCTCCGTCCCACGTCAGGGGAACCTCCGAGATCACTCTTCTGAACTTCTGGTTCGCCGAACGCGGGATGTCGTCCATCTGTTCGACCTTGATGCTCACGGTCCGCCCCAGTCTGACGCACAGGTTCCGGATCAGCTCGTCGGTCTCCTCGTTCGTCAGCTCGCGGTCCGTGGCAATTCTCGCCGTGTAGTCGGTGAGCGTGTGCTGAACGAACTGTGACGCCTTGATCCCCTCGACGTACATGACCGGTCGCAGGATCATGAGAGGGGGAAGCAAGCGTCCATCCGGCGTGCTGATGATGTCGCCCTGTCTCGTCGCGACCAGGCCCATGAGCGGCAGACCGCGGCCGCACGTGCACATCTCCGTCGACAGTGACGCGACGTCGCCCACGTCGTAGCGAAGCAGCGGCATCGCCATGTTGTGCCGGCCCGTGCCCTCTAGCCGTCCGGGAGTGCCGGGCTCAACGGGGTTCCCGTCGCCGTCGACGATCTCGCAGATGCCGTGTTCCTCAAAGAGGTGGTGCCCTTGGTGATGG
>JAUWLR010000148.1 GCA_030613615.1 Candidatus Eiseniibacteriota bacterium | reverse complement strand
GGAACTCTAACTGGGTCAACGTGAGCCACGTTCTCGCCACCGAGTTCATCGGCTTCGAGGAGGTCGACGATGACCTCTGGAACGTTTACCTCGGACCCGTCTGGCTGGGTCGATTCCATGAGAAAGAGCTCAAGATCGAAGGCGCGCTGGGTAGAAAAAGAAGACGAAAAGTGTTACCCATGTACCTAGAGTAATCTGTTACCTATGTACCCGGTCGTTCACGGGTCGGAACCCAGATGTGTGGCTACCCGCGGTGCTCCCCTCGCCTATCAGCCAAAGGTGGCAACCTCAAGCCACCCTACAAGTTCTTCTGACATCCGATAGATGGCCGCATTGCCAATCGTGACGTCGGTCACCAGACCATGCTGCTCGAGTAGGTCGACCTTGTTCTCTAGGTCCTCGTGCTCACTCTGGAAGTAGCTGAAGCGCTTCTTCGTATGACCGAAGATGACATTCCTGTTGTAGGGCAAGATGAACTCCCGTACTACTGGCTCCTTGCTCAAGTCAGCCTTCATTTCGGCCAGCAAATCCGGCATCAGAGACGCGAGCTTCCGGAACACGGCCTCGAGCGTGGGCGGTGCACCAGGTACTGGGAAAGCCACGGCGTCCATGAGGCCACCAGCCACAAAGAACTCACGGACTTGAGCGACGTCCTTCACGTAGCTGAGGTCGCTGATGTACAGCGGAAGCTGAAGCGACGGCTGCGTCACGAAAGGAAGGAGACGCTTGCGCAACGCTGCAGCGAATCCCATCTCATAGGGCACCCAGTTCGAGTCTAGGCTGTGCTCCGAGAGAATCACAAGTACGGCGACGGACCGCTCCAGTGCGTCGCGGACTTCCGAAGGAATCGAGCCACCCCAGGGAATGTCCTTGATGTCCCGGAAGTGCTCGATGCCTGATTCCGTGAGAACCTCGCAAATGTCATCCGCTATGCTCGAATCCTGATGAGAGTAGCTGAGGAACACTAGACTCACGATCGCTCCCTCCTAGAATCACTCCCTCAACTCAGCAGCCCCCTAACGGACCGCGTATCAGCCGCGAGCGTCAAGGGTGGCGCGGCGGGTGCCAGCGGCGAAGCCGCGCCTGCAGCCGCCGTGACAGCCAAGCTCGTCGGCTGCATACGCTAGTTAGGTGGTGCCCGGCGCTGTGACCATCACGATCCTCACGCTCCACTACTGCTTGGGCGTAGCCTTGACTACTCCCCCATCAACTAGGTCGCCCGATGCCTTGTCGGCCAGCGACCGCAAAAGCGTCTTGTAGTCGGACCCCAGATCACCATCTGTCTCAGCGTAGCCAACCCAAGCCACATCTCCCGTCTGCGCATCGTAGAGCCGCGCTGTGAAGTACCCCGTAGGCGTCTCCACTGTGAAGCCACCGAAGAAGGAAGTACTGGAATCGTAGCTGCCAGTCACCGGATTCACAGAGCCAGAGGTGTACGCACTGCCGGGGATGTAGGTCCCTTCCGTGGTGGTGCTGGTGGCCACAACGTGCAGCGTGGCACCGACAGAGTTGGCACGGAGGGTCGAGTTGAACTCCTCTGGAGTGTACTGCTTCTCGGGGAAGAACAAGTCGTTGTATGTGACGGCTTGAGCCCCCTTGCCTGTGAGTTCCCGGACGAAACGCCTCTCCGCATCTAGCCGCAGGATGCCATCAGCGATGTCGACCCAGACCATCACCTTCTCGTACTGTGCCTGCTCGTATCCAGGGGCGCACCGTGTCTCGAGCTTCGTGTACGCGCAGCCGGACCCCAGCAAGACGACTACTGCACAGAGAGTGGCGATGGCTGCTGCAAAGGGCCTCAACTCGTACCTCCTTGTGCTCGCCTAGGGCCGGGCACCCACCTAACGGACCGCGTATCAGCTGCGAGCGTTAAGGCTGGCGCGGCGGGTGCGTCGCGGGCGTCAGCCCGCGGTGCAGTCGACGTGACAGCCGAGCTCGTCGGCTGCATACGCTAGTTAGACGCGCTGCCATCCGACTCGAAGCTCGCAGGACTCAAGCCCCCCTGCTGCCCCAGTAATCCTCTTGGGAAATCAGGGGACGACTGACTGCCTCGAGCGTCTCAGTCCTCATGGCTCCGTGTTCGGCCAACTCTGCACCTGCTCGCTCGACCGCGGCAAGCACGCTCTTCCCGTCGTCAGTCAGGCCACCATCGCGGCTCATGACATACGCGTGGGGACGCACCACCGCGCCGGCGAACTCGATGCTCGCGGTCTCCGCGAACTCCTCGCAAATGCGGATGAGACTGTCGAAGTTGCCTCTCTCCCACCAGCCGCCAGTGGATACCAGAACCAGCTTGCGTACTGCTATTGCCTCCCGCAGCCTCGCGCGAGTTCGCCCCTCTCGGAGCTCGAGGCGCGGCTCAAGCACAGCGCACAGCCTGTTGACAACGTTCTGCATCTCACCGGGCATCGGGATATAGACCGGTGTCGCGAGGATCAGGACGTCGGCATCGTTGAGCCGCCGGTAGATTGGCTCCATATCATCTCGGATGCAGCACACACCAGGCTCCTTGGTCCAGCAGTACAATTGACCGCAGCTGCACGGCTTGATGTCCAACCTGCCAGCGTGGAACACGTCTGTGCTGTAGCCGGCACCCCTCATGCCATCTAGGAAGGACGCGAGCAACATTGCCGTTCTGCCCTTCTCGGCCTTGGGGCTCCCGTTTATGGCAACTGCCACTCCCATGTACGTCCTTTCGGTTGCTGTCCTCCTGGACTACTGAGAACGTCCCCAGCGCGCCTAACGGACCGCGTATCAGCCGCGAGCGTTAAGGCTGGCGCGGCGGGTGCAGCGGCGAAGCCGCGCCTGCAGCCGCCGTGACAGCCAAGCTCGTCGGCTGCATACGCTAGTTAGGCGCTGGAGCGCTCAGAAGCCGACGTGCAACTCAACCGACAGAGGCAGCGTGTATCGCTCACTGCCCATGTAGAGCCGGAATCCCAGTGTTCCGCGAACAGCTAGGTACTGTGCCAGCCACCAGGCGCCGCCCCCACGCACTCCTAGGAACACGTCCCCCTCAAACCCCTCGTCCCTTCCGACGGCAGCCCAGCCAAACTCGCCTTCGCCGAACGGCCTCAGTCGACCGCTGACGCCCCCGATGCGCCCAAGAACCGACAGCTCCAAGTAGTGAGCGTTCTCCACAGAGCGAGGTACACTTCCGCGCCCCGCGTCTCGCGCCTCCGAGTGACTCGGCGCAAACGGATGCCAATCCGTGTGGTACGGCTGCCGGCGCCAGGCGAAACTCGCACCAACGCTAAGCCCCGGATGAACCTCGGGTACATGACCCAGGCGGACCGCAAGGGCGTCCAGGGTCTGACCGCTCTCACCTGACTCTCCCAAGAGTACCGACTCAGTGCCGACCTCGAGGAAGAGGGCGGAAGAGGAGCTAGACCACGCCAAGACCACGCAGATCACAAGGACTGGCAACCATGTTCTCATTCTAGTGCGCTCCATGCGCCTAACGGACCGCGTATCAGCCGCGAGCGTTAAGGCTGGCGCGGCGGGTGCGTCGCGGGCGGCAGCCCACGGTGCAGTCGACGTGACAGCCAAGCTCGTCGGCTGCATACGCTAGTTAGGTTGCGGCACACTCAGTTCTCCCCCTGCTTTATGAGCCAGGCAACCAGTAGCTGATTGAACGCTGTCAGGAAGACCACTGACCAGAAGAAGACGAAGACCTCGAACGGTGCGTGCCCCATGGTCATTCGGTTCTTAATCAGGAAGTACAGGAACGGAACTCCGATGACCAACTTGGCGGCGCCGGAGTTCTCGCGCGCTATGCCATGAGCTGCAATCGCTATTAGGACCCCTATGAACCACCCAAGCACCTTCTTCCAGAAGGAAGACTCTGGGAACATGAAACGGAACGCGAGACCGAAGCCAGCGCGCCCGCTCTGCAGGCGTTCACCAGATAGCTCTGGCCTCAAGTACCTTCCGTAGACCCACCCCCTGGCTTCTGTCGTTGAGACGCGGAACCAGCCCCCCTGGCCGAGGTGGTTCTCAATGACCACCATGTCGTCCATTGCGAGGACAGCGACGACCGCTGATGACGACGACGGGGACGCTCGCAGATTGACCTCCGTGACCGTGTAGCCCACGGACACAGGGAGCCCAGGATGCCGCAGGCCCGTACTCTCGCTCAACTCTCGCTCGTACGATTCAACGTACTGCAACATGTTCTGACCGGCTCGTGCCGCATCCTCCTCTTGGGCTTGCCGCTTGTAGTCAATGAGTCCGACGACCATCACGATGGTCAGCGCCGCGAAGAACACTCCCGGGTTATGGGTGACGAAGTACATCACTATGGCGGCAATGACTACTATCAGCAGGAATAGGTTCATCGTCACTCTCCCGATTCATTTGTCACCTCGGCAAACCAATCGTGCCGCAACCTAACGGACCGCGTATCAGCCGCGAGCGTTGAGGCTGGCGCGGCGGGTGCGTCGGGCGCGACAGCGCCCGGTGCAGTCGACGTGACGGCCAAGCTCGTCGGCTGCATACGCTAGTTAGGGAGGCGGCCACCTATCTGAACAGCGCCTTGATCGAACCCCACGACAACGACTCTACAGCCGTCACGCAGGGTCCGCACCCGGCACCAAGCGCCCCCACAAGTTCTCCCCAGTCGTTGTTCTCCGGGAGAGCGGGTGAGTCACTGCAAAGCTCGAACCCGGTCTGGCCACCCGGGTACCAGTCGCAGAGCCCGGCGTCAGGCACCTGGAGCCTGCCAGCATCCGGATGCACGAACATGCATCGCTCGACCGTTACGTCGATGGCACCACCGTCCAACCCGAACCAGGTACCGTGGAGGTGGCCGTTGTCAAACCCGTAGCCCTGCAGGCAGTTCAGCAGCGTCACCGCGCCGCCGCCGATTGCCACGTCCGTCCCCATGCCGGGATACCCGTGCACCTCGTTTCCCAAGAAGCTGCAGTTCTCGAAAAGCGGATGGGCACCGTCACTTGAGTAGACCGCGCCGCCGAACGCGGCTCCGTCATAGCTCGATGGCCCGACATAGCAGTGAGCGAAGACGCAGAACCTGAATACCGGCTGGGAGTCGCGCAGGTAGGCCGCGCCCGCCACGCCATACACGTGCCCATTGAGGACTGTGAAGCCCTCTATCACTGAATCGCGCGTCTCGCCATTGGTGAGAGTGAAGGCCCGTCCAGAGTCCTCGCAGTCGATCGTCGTATGGGCGGGACCCTTCCGAGACACCAGCGAGATCTCCTTGCCCCAAAGCCGGATGCCCGTGTTGTCAGGACCAGCATATGTCCCGGCGTCCACGAGGACCGTGTCACCGTGTGTAGCCCAGTCGATGCCTGACTGGATCGTAGGATACTCCAGCGGCACGTGCAGCGTGCCAGCACTGCCAGCCTGCGGGGCAACAAGCAGCAATGCTATCGCACAGTGAAGCCACGTCGCTTTCATCGGTCTCCCTTCCGCCTGCCTAACGGACCGCGTATCAGCCGCGAGCGTCAAGGCTGGCGCGGCGGGTGCGTCGCGGGCGAAAGCCCGCGGTGCAGTCGGCGTGACAGCCAAGCTCGTCGGCTGCATACGCTAGTTAGGCAGGCAGCGCTACCTCTGCCCGTAGAGCCCCTTGATCGCCCCCCAGCTTATTGCGCGAACGGGAGTGGCTGCGCAGCCGACCTCCCACGCTCCGACCAGACCGCAGACGGGATTCGCAATGGGGG
>JAUWLR010000069.1 GCA_030613615.1 Candidatus Eiseniibacteriota bacterium | reverse complement strand
CGGAAACACGGTGTGGGCGGACGGGGTCACGAGATCGACGACCACCTGCGTCCCGCTCTGGAGCTGGTTGAGGCGAACGCGGTCGACGAGACCGTCGCCCACGGGTGTCGCGGTGTGCGCGCCGACGATGCCCCCGCCGGCGATGAGAACGACCACACGGTCGGGGTCGGTCAGGACGCTCGTCGAGTAGGAAGCCTCGGCGGTCAAATCGACGACGATGCGCGTGTGGTCCGGGGCCGTCCAGTAGCGCACGGCGGACACGTCGGCGCGAGCGGCCGCGGGCAGCGGCGTCGCGACAACGACGGCGCTCACAGCAACGAGCACGAACAGCAATGTATGGAACGGACGTCGTTTCACGCCGTCCTCCGAAGGGCGCCTCTGCTGAGACGCCGGTTGTGGTGTTACGTTCAGATGCCCGCTCTCTTGCGGCGTCGAGGAGGTGCGGTCTCGCCAGGCTGGACGACCACGGTAGCGGGCTTCCTGAGCCACTCGGAAGCTACCCTGAGGATGTCGTCCTTGTCAACCCGATTGACCGCTGCGAAGAGGGAATCAGCGAAGTTGAATCCGAGCCCCGCAAGCTCATACGACGCGAGCCGTGCGGCTCTTACAAGGTTCGTCTGGCCTTGTATCACGTGTCTGCCTATCAGTCTGTTCCTGGCAGTGTTGAGCTCCTCATCCGGAACAGGCTCGGTGGAGAGCCGCTCGATCTCGCTCTCTATGACGTCGATGACGCCGTCCGGGTCCTCGGTCGAGGCGTAGATGATGAACGTCGACACGTCCTGACCGTGGCGACGGTACGTCCCGTTGACGTCCGACAGCCCCGCGCCGTCCTCACCCAGGGCCTCGGTGATCCTGCAGCCGCTTCCCATACCCATCAGCTCGTCCAGGATCCCGAATGCGGCGAAGTCCGGATCGCTGGCCGCAGGCGCCACGAACGCCATCGCGAGATAGGATTCGTCCACGTCCTTGAAGACCCTCGCCGTCTCGGCCTCCTCCATGGAGACGGGAGGAAGCTCGACCGCGGGCGCCTTCTCGTCGGGGTAGCCCGACAGCAGCTCCGCCAGGCGCTTGAGCGCGTGCTTCTCGGGGAAGTTTCCGACGATCGAGACGACCGTGCTGCCACCCACATAGCGATTGGTGTGGAACTTGATAAGATGCTCGGCGGTGATCCTCTCGATCCCCTTCAGCGTTCCCCCGGGGTCGTGCGCGTACGGGTGGTCATCGTATACCAGTTCGGTGACTCGGGTCAGCGGTGTAGAGAACGGGTCTTCCTGCCATTGTGCGATGCTCTCCTGGGCGATCCTCTGGGCCTCCAGCAGGCGGGCCCCGTCGAAAGCGGGCCTCTGCAGGACATCGGTGATGACCTCGAGTGCGAGGTCGAACTCCGAGTCGATAGCCGTGACGTAGACGGTAGCGTGGTCCCACGTGACCTCCACGCCCATGCTCAGTCCCGCGCTGTCTATGAGCTCCGCGAGTTCGGGCGCGGTCCGCGTGGTCGTCCCCTGAAGGAGCATCGAGTTCGTGAGGTTGGCAAGGCCGGGGAGCTTGGGAGGGTCGTGCTTCGAGCCGGCGTCGACCATCACTGAGATGGCGACGATCCGGTTCCATTCACCGGGCATGGTGAGGACCGTGACGCCGTTCGGCAGCCGACGCTTCCCGACATCGCCGCCGGACGCGGGCACCGCGGCCAGAAGCGCCACGGCGACTATCATCACGAAAACGCTGGTCAGTCCTCTCGACATAGTGTGTCCTCTAATCCGGCAGCACGACGGCAGCGATGTGGATTCCGCTTCCCAGGTATAGCTCGGCGGCACGCTGGATCTCCTCGGCCGTCACGAGACTGAGCCGCTCGAGGTACTCGCTGGCGAACTCCTCACCTCCGATGGCGTTCCAGTAGCCGTCGTGGAACGCCTGACCCTCCGCGGTCTCGACCATACGGATGTTCCCGACCTTGAGCTGCATCTTCGCCTTCGCGAGCTCATCCTCGCTGACGGGCTCCTCGGACAGCTCTTTCATGAGTTCCACGGTCGCCCGCTCGGCCGCGGCGACGTTCTCCTCGGGCAGTTCCATCCACACGAACAGCGGGCTCGGGTGCCGCTGCGTGTACCAGCCGGCGCCGACGGAGTGCACGAGCCCGAGCTCTTCCTTGAGCCTGGTGTTGAGCCGCGAGCTCCCGCCCTCCATCAGTATGACGAGCAGCACGTCCATCGTGACGTTGTCTCGGTCCGCAACACCGGGGCCGGGGAAGCCCACGACCTGACAGGACCTGCGAACGTCTGCCCGCTCGACGATGACACGGGATGCGGTCGGCCACGTGACCGGCTGCGACGCCGCCTCGGCCTGGACACCGGTCTTAAGACCGGACAGCGCGTCGGCGATCTTCTCCGCCGCGGCGACGGGGTTCACGTCGCCTGTGATGGCGACAAGCACGTTGGATCCGACGTATCTCTCGCGGTAGCGCCGCTCGATGTCCTCGGCAGTGAGTCGCGAGAGAACCTCCGGCACTCCTTCGGCCAGGCGGCCATAGGGATGGTCGCCCATCAGCTCTGCGAGGCAGAGCCGGTACGCCCTGTCGACGGGACGCTTGAGCATGTCCTCGATGGACTCGAGGACCTTCTCCTTCTCGCGCTCGACCTTTCCCGGATCGAAGACGGCGTTCAGAAGCCCGTCCTGCAGAAGCTCGACTGCCTCATCGAAGTTATCAGAGGGAACGATCGCGGTGTACTGAATGAAGTCGTGCCGTCCGGCCGAACTCATGTAACCGCCGAGCCCCTCGATCACCCGCTGGATCTCGCCCGGACCCCTGCTCCCGGTTTCCTGGAACATGACAGCGCGGAGCACGTTCGCCGCGCCCGCATCGTCAGAGGTCTCGAAGAAGGCGCCGTCTCGCACGTAGACTTGAATGGCGACGACGCCGCTCGCTCGGTTCTCCCTGGCGATGATGACGGCGCCGTTGTCCGTGACCGTGTGTACGATCGTGGCTGTCCGCTCCCGGCCACACCCGGCAAGGAGCAGAATGAAGAGCATTGCGGCAATCGCAGCAGCTGGCAGTCTGGCCGTTCTCATAGCGAACCCGGTCTCGTTTCTTGGAACCACAGGGGGAAAGCTCCTGTCTCACCCACATACTATTGGAACCCACGACGGGACGTCAAGTTGTACGAGAAGTGCGCCCGTCGGCACAAGCGGCATCGACGGGCGCATCACGGTTTTCTCCTGCTTAGCGCTTAAGCGGACAGGTGTCCGAAGCGGGCGCTCCAGGGCGCTGTGTGCGTCCAGGGCGCTCTCTAGTTCAGATAGGACCGAAGCTCCTCCAGACCCGGCTGGGCCCTGAGCTTGCCCAGAGCCTCTTCCTTGATCTGGCGGATGCGCTCGCGGGTCAGGCCCATCATCTGGCCGACCTGCTCAAGCGTCTTCTTGTCCTCGCCACCGAGGCCGAAGTAGTGCTGAAGAATGGTGCTCTCCCGGTCCGTCAGTTCGGCGAGCACGAGAGCCAGGTCCTGCCCGAGCGACTCGTAGTGCAGGTCGATGAGGCCGGGATCGTCCGACGTGTCGGCAACCAGATCACCGAGATTGACGTCCTCGTCGAACGCCACTGGAGCGTCAAGAGACAGGCTTCCGATCGAGAGCTTCTTCAGCTCCACGATATCCTTGGCCTTCATCTTCATGACCTCAGCGAGCTCCGTGTCAGTGGGCTCGCGACCCATCTGATGGCGAAGGCGTTCGAGCGTCCTCCACATCCTCCTGATGGCGCCGGCCTTGTTCAGCGGCAGGCGCATCGCACCCGACTGCTCGGCCATCCCCTTGAGGATCGCGTGTCTGATCCACCAGACCGCGTAGGTGATGAACTTGCGTCCCCGCTCCGCGTCGAACCGCTTGGCCGCCTCCATCAGTCCAACGTTGCCCTGGTTGATGACGTCCATGATCGGCGAACCCGTCTTCCGGGCGTACCCCTTGGCGACGCTCACTACGAACCTGAGGTTCGCGGTGACAAGCGCGTCGCGCGCGTTCTGATCGCCCTTGAGGATTCTTCTGCCAAGCGTCTGCTCCTGCTCGCGCGTGAGCAGCGGAGTCTTGGCGATCTCCTTCAGATAGTGCCCCAGGCTCTTGTCTTCCTCTGCTGTGCTTCCGTAATACGACATCTTCGCGTTCTCACTCCCTCTTGTTTCCACCGCGCCTTCTGACCCTGGCCTTGCGCCGGATCTCAAAGGCGGCGGTGCTACCGTTTCTGTCCACGCTACTCTGGCTTGATGGCCACGAAGTGGGTGTACTCGGCCCTCTGTATCATGACCGCAATGGCCTTCTCGCGGCCCTCGAAGCTTCTCATGACGTCCCTGTAGTCGCCGAGGCCCTCGACCGGGCGATTCCCGACCTTCAGGATGACGTCGCCGGGGACAATCCCCGCGTCCCCCGCGGGACTGCCGCTCTCGACATCGACGACCAGCACACCCTCGTCCGCCGCTATGTCGACGTCGGCCAGCATCGGATCGTCGAGCCCAACCACGCCGAGCCCGAACCACCGCGTCTCCTCCTCTTCCTCCGGCTCCTCCGCAACGAACGTGTCGTGCCGCTCCTCGAGCACCGCTGTCAGCACCTTCGCCTGCCCGTTACGAACGATCCCAACCTTCACTTCATCTCCGGGCGCCACGCCGGCAACGATTCGCCTGAATTGCGCGACACTCGTGATGGCAACACCGTCGAAGTCCGTGATGACGTCGCCCAACTCGATGCCCGCCTTGGCGGCAGGCGTGTCGGCTTCGACGCTCGAAATGATGACACCCTCGGTGTCCCCGAGGTCGTTCGCCTCCGCGAGCTCCCGTGTGATCTTCTGCGGCCGGACGCCCAGGAAGCCGCGCACGACCTTGCCCTCCGCCATCAGCGCGTCGGAGACATACTTGGCCAGGTTAATGGGAATCGCGAACCCGATCCCGTCGGCCTGCGCGTTGATCGCCGAGTTGATGCCGATGACCTCACCATCGATGTTCACGAGGGGACCGCCGCTGTTCCCGAAGTTGATCGACGCGTCGGTCTGAATGAAGTCCTGGTAGAGCGGCGCGCCGCCCCGGATGTTCAGGTTCACCCTGCCCTTGGCGCTGATGACGCCAACGGTGACCGTGCCCTCGAGGTCGAGTGGATTGCCGACCGCGATGGCCCAGTCGCCGACGCGGAGATCATCCGAGTCACCGAGCCGGAGCGCCGGGAGGTCGTCCCCCTCTATCTTGATGACAGCCAGGTCCGTGTTCGGGTCCTGGCCGACGACGGTGGCCTTGAACTCGCGCCCGTCTATCAGCGTGACCTCAATCTCGTTCGCGCCCATGACGACGTGGTTGTTGGTCATGATGTAGCCTCTGTTGTCGAAGATGAAGCCCGAGGCCGAACCCGGCACCTCGAACTCCCTGTAGTTCTGCTCGTCGCCGCCCTGCCCCCTGTCCCCGAACATCTCACGGAACATGTCTGCGAAGGGATCTACCGAGCGACGAACGGTGCGCTTCGTGTCAACGCTGACGACTGCGGGAAGCACCTCTTCCGCGACCGCGGAGAACGGGCTTCTGCCCGCGGCCAGCGACGCGTACGACCCCGTCACCCTGCCGGAAGGAAGCTCGGAAACGGCCCCCTCCTGAGCGACCGAGACAGGCCCGAAGTTCGTGCTCGCTGTGATGACCACACCGAGAACCAACCCGACCGCGACCAGAGTGATGCCACCTGCTACCCAACCGAAAGAACGGCCCATTGAACGACTACCTCCGAGATGTATATGCCCTGTGCGGGAACCACCCATGTAACCGATTAGACAGTCAGCATCGGACGGTGGTTGAAGGAGGACGGCGGCTGCCGCCTACTCCTTCGAGGAGCCCGCGTCGCGCTCGATCTTCGCCTGCTTTATCTCTTCCTCCCACTTGGAGATGTCCTGCCGGAAGCCGCGGATCTTCTCGACTGAACCGACAAGGGATTCGTCGCCAGGAATCGCCGCCTGTTCATCACTTTCGAACATTTCGAACACGCGGCCGCCCATGTCGCCCATGAGGCGCGCGATCTGGCGGTTCAGCTTGAGGATCTCGACCTTGGCGCGGCCGATCTGTGTCACTTCCTCGGCCTTGTCAGAAGCGTAGACGTAGCCGTCGACAATCGCGTTCTTCACATCGTCCCAGAGCGGCGCCATTGCTTCATCCCCCCCTGCTTGTCGCGGTCACGCTCCGTTGAGCTTGCCCGCGCCGGCCTCCACAGCTATACTAACCGCAGAAAAAACCGTGGATTGCGACTGACTGGGTCACTTAGTCGAAAACCCCAAGGTCCCCGCTCCGTCGAACCCACGTGATTGGATGCAATCATACGAATAACGTTGCCCCCGGTCAAGCGGTTTTGGAGGCCCGCCGCCCGGAGGGTTCGCACCCTCTTTACGTGATATATTGCGCGATATCCGCATATTCGCACTTCGGATGCAACAGTACCTGAGAATTCGCTTGTCGTCATTGCAAGTCCCGGACCACAGAGGTCATCTGTGACAGAGCCCACCCACTCAACCAGACCTGTCTACTTCATAGCCGACGCCCACCTGGGCGTTGAGGCGACTGCGGTCGAGGAGGCCAAGGAACGGGATCTCCTGGAGTTCCTCGCCCACCTCGCGGGCCGCGCGTCTCTCCTCTATCTCGCGGGCGACATCTTCGACTTCTGGTTCGAGTACCCAAGAGTCAGGCCGACTGCCCATTCCGCTGTTCTCAACGCGCTGTCAGGGCTGGTCGGCTCCGGCACTGCCGTGCGCTTTCTGGGCGGAAACCACGACTACTGGGCCGGAAGCCAGTTCGAGGAGATGACCGGCGCGACGGTGCATCAGACGCCCGTCTCCGATACACACTTCGGCAGGCGCACATTCGTCGCTCACGGCGACGGCCTCCCCCCAGGCGACCGGCGCTACAAGATGCTGAAGGCCATCACTCGCAGCCGGCCCGCCATCGCCGGATTCCGCCTGATCCCTCCCACCACAGGAGCATCCATCGCCCGCTGGGCGTCGGGCCTCAGCGAGATCACCGAGGAACGCATCCGCGCCGCCACTCCCGCAATGAAGGGCTTCCTCGAGAGCAAGCTCGCGGAAGGCTACGACGTGGCCGTGGTCGGCCACATCCACAAACAGATGATGTGGAGGTCTGGCGATGGAACTGCGGTGGTGATTGGCGACTGGATGAAACACCGCTCCGTCGTCGAGCTCACGGAAGACCGTCTTACGGCATTGAGCTGGGTCGGTGGTTCGCTGCGTCCCGGAGCCGTCTGATCCTACAGCATGATGCCCAGCGAGACCCTGTGGGTGTCACCCAGCTCCGAGTAGAACGGCACCATGGCGTAGTCGACCCGGAAGTTCCGCACTTTGACGCCGAGCCCCCACGACACGTTGTGGTTGTCCCACCCCGTGCGGTAGCCGAACCTGAACGCTATCATCTCAGCGTACTCGTACTCCATCCCGAAGTGAACCTTGGTGCTGCCGTCCGCGGGTATCACCGCGTCGGACGCGATGACGAGGTTGCCGTGCAGGGCATCCACCGGCACGTCGAGGGCCGCGCCCACCTTGTACATCACCGGCAGATTGAATTTCTCTTCGATGAACTTCATCCGCGGGCCGAGATTCAGGATCGTGACCGCCGCCGTAAGGCCATCGTACCGGGGGATGCGATAACGCCCGCCGAGGTCGACCGCAACGCCCTTGGCGGTCTCCGTGTCGATCGTCTCGTGCAGGTACTTGAACGAGCCTCCCACGTCCAGATGGTCGGTGAGACGCCGTGCGTAGCTTCCAGTGACCGCGAAGTCGAACACACGGAAGTGGCCGATCGGATCGGCCGTTGGCTCGACGCGCCGCTCGAGATCGTTCATGTAGAGCCCGACGATGCCGGCGCCGATGGCGTAGTCCCCGAAGGACCGAACGCCTCCGACGTACTCGTAGCGGATGTCCTGGAACCACTCGGTGTGCATCAGCGTGATGTCGACGCTCTCGACATCGATAATGGCCGCCGGGTTCCAGTAGACGGAAGACGCGTCGCCGTCGACGGCGGTGTAGGCATCGCCCATCCCGATCGCCCTGGCCCCCACTCCCAGCTTGAGAAACGCGAGACCCGCGGAGCCCTCGTCGGCCGACGCCACGGTCGGCAGTATGAGGCAGATGACACCCAGAATGGCCAGGATGGAGCGCTTCATCGGGGACCTCCTGATTGATCTCTCGGTGCGCGGTGTTCCGCCAGTCGGCGTCCAGGGCCGCATCGGCGCATAATAGCAAAGCCTGGGCGCACTTCGCGGCTGCGAAGAGGACCTCGCCGCTTCTGCGCCCAAGTACTCAGACGTCGTGAACTTGAGTTTACTCAACGCCCCGAGGGGGCGCAAGGCAGTTCTGTCGAGGGCAGCCACGCCGCGGACGTCTGACGAACTCGCGTGGAGGAACATCCCGAGGCGGTCGCGCCGAGGACATTTGAGGAACTCGCGCGCAGGCCCGTCCCGCGGCCCCCGAGCCGGAGGGTCGCCCAGTGCCTTCGGCAGGTGCTGGGTAGAGAAGTCCCGCCCCTTTTCGGGTCAACCCCACCCAGCCCTAGCCCCGTCTCGTACAAGACGCAAGCGCTCGAACCCTATGTAGTAACAACCGCCGTGCCAGAACGAGGATGCGCCGTGGGCCGCACTCGTAACCCCATACAACGCATGTGATTCCGCCGGCGGGAAGGATGAGAGGCGCCGCGGGCGACTTGATAAGTTACCCCGCCGCGTCAACTTCGTGGACAGATTGCGGGGCCTCGTGGGGTCTCGCCTGCGGGCATCTCAGACTTGATTGGCAACATCAATTATGCGATAATGCTGTGAGGGTCAACTTGCCCAGCCACCACATCACGGAGGATTTCATGAGGATCATCGCCCTGCTCTGCGTGGTCTCGTGCGCCGCGGTCCTGGTCGGCGGGTGCTCGACAACGAGCTCCGGTCCCGACATCCCCGCGGGTCCGGAGTTCCGTGACCGCACGTCTCCCGAGAACGTGCTCTACAACCTCGAGCTCGCGTACGAGGAGATGGACCTTGATGAGTATCTCGACTGCCTGTCCGAGGACTTCGAGTTCTTCCCGAACGAGGACGACGTGAACAACCCCGAGCTCGACATCCCCCCCGTGTGGTTGAAGGTCGACGAACAGCTGATGCACGAGCACATGTTCGCTGGCGATTCGGACGTTGAGAGCATCAGCCGCACCCTTACCATCGTGAGCATTGTGTACGACAACGGAGATCCGGGCGATCCACTCGACAACACCTGCGTCTGCGTGGTGGAAGTGGACCTTCGGGTGGATCTCTACGGAAACACCACCTTCCTGGTGACCTCGCCATCTGAGTTCCGCATGCGCATCGACATAGACCAGCCGAATCCGGTTCCCGATCCCGAGGACGTACTGTGGTGGGAGATCTACCACTGGTACGACCTCGGAGACTCGCGACGGGGTGCCGTGGCGGGGCGCGTAGAGGATGCTAGCTGGGGCAGCGTCAAGGCGATGTACCGGTAGACTCTGCCTGTAGCGCACACATCTGGGAGCAGACCGCAGGGCAAACTCGGGACCGAACCGCAGGGTACACTCAGGGGCAAACCGCAGGGCAAACTCGGGGGCAGACCACATGGGAACCGTCGCACACAGGACCACCACCATCTTCATCGTGGCACTGCTCACCGCCGGCGTCGCAGGGCTCGTCGGCTGCAGCAACAGCTCGGGGCCGAGCGAGTCGGGCTACCTCGAGCCGACGTCCCCTGAGAACGTGCTGCTGAACGTCCAGCGCGCCTACACCTATCTGAACCTCAACGAGTATCTCACATGCCTCTCGGACGACTTCAAGTTCCACTTCACAGAAGCGGACCAGCAGGACTTGCCTGAGCTCCCGCCGTGGCTCTATAAGTCGGACGAGCGACAGGTGCACGAGAACATGTTCGGCGATGAGTGGGACGTCGAGTCGATCGCCCTCACGCTCACGGTGGCTTCTGTGGAGACGATTCCCGGAGGCGACCTGCGCATGCCGACGCGTGACGTGGTCGTCATCCGGGCAGAAACGGATCTGAGGGTCAGCCTAGCAGGAGGGGTGACCTACCTCGCAACGAGCCCCCAGGAGTTCCACTTCAGAACAGTGCCGGCCTCGAAGGAGTGTGAAGGGCGCGCGCGCTGGGAGATGTTCGAGTGGCACGACCTCGATGAGTATGGCGACGGCGCCAGGGGTGTGGGAATCAGCTGGGGCGGCATCAAGTACTGCTTCCTCGAGTTCCTCTCCGAGACGTCGCGGAGGACGTCCCCCGCCGAGGTCATCGACCAGCTCGAAGCCGCGTACGTCGCGATGGACACCATGAGCTACCTCGACTGCCTGTCGGAGGATTTCATCTTCTACCCCTGTGAAGACGATGTGCAGAACCCGGACCTCGATATCCCTCCGGAGTGGTACAAGTCCGATGAGCGGACCATGCACGGGAACATGTTCGACGAGAGCAGTGACGTGATGAGTATCTTGTTGACGACGACCACCACGGAAGTCTTCCACGACACGGGAATCGACCCGCAGGATCCACTGGACGACATCTACGTGCATACGGAGGATGTGGAGCTCTGGGTGAACACATACGGAGGGGTGACCTACCTCGCGACTGCGCCGTCCGAGTTCCACGTGCGCGTGGATCCGGATGAGGAAGGGCCCTACGGTGAGACGATGTGGGAGGTCTACGAGTGGTATGACCTCTCAGACCCTGGCCGGGGCAACGTAGACGACGGCAGAGTATACACCAGCTGGGGCGGCATCAAGGCGCTGTACTGGTAGACTGCCGCTGCAGCGCGGATTCCCGGGAGCAGACCCTGCACCCGCGGTCACTCACACAGGGCGATCGGAATGAAGACGCCGACCGTCCGCACAACACCGGGCCGTCTCAAGGCGATGTTCCCCGACATCGACCTGGGCTAGCCGAAACGGCCTTGCGCGTCGCATCCCGCCAACGCTATCATCTCGACAGATTCACCGTGCGCTGCTCGTGAACCACGCGCGGCCGGTGGACCAGACCGTGCGACCGTGCCGCCGCAGCGCGACGGGCGACGCGCTTGTCACACCATACCTTGAGGAGCCTCCATGGAATCCCCCGAGTACGACCGCGACGAGCCGGTAGAGAGCCCGACGGGCGCCGAGCCGAGCGGCGGCCCGACCGCGCTCGCACGGCCCCCGGCCGCGGTGCAGCCGTCTCCGCGGCAACCACTCTTCGGCCCCTACGTCAGCGTGCTTCTCTACATCATCGGCTACTTCGTCGTGGGTGTCGTGATCTCGATGATGCTCGCGACGGTGCTCGGTCTGCTCGTGGGACTCGGGGTCGTCCAGATGCCGCCCATAGAGGAGGAGCTCGCGGCCATCGGCGTCATGGACATCGAGGGCATCCTCAAGGTGATGGAGCCCTATCTCCTGCACCTGGTCGTCGCGAGCGGAATCTACACGATCCTCTACACGTGGGTGTTCTCGCTCGTCCTCGACAGGAAACGCCTGAGGGACCTCGGGCTGAGATTCCACCGGGGCTGGTTCGGGAACTTCGCGAAGGGGGCGGCTCTCGCCGTCCTGATACTGGGCGTCATCTTCACGTTCTCGCTGGCGGTCGGTTCTATCCGCGTGGAGGGATTCGCGCGCGCCGCCCCTGAGGGGATCAGTGTGCTGGTCTATTTTCTGGGCGCGCTCTTGGCTTTCCTGTCGGTCGGCGTCTACGAGGAGTTGATGTTCCGCGGCTACATCCTTCAGAGACTGAACGACAGGGCAGGGAAGACAGTATCGATCCTCGTGTCCTCCGTCATCTTCGCCGTCATGCACGGTCTCAACCCGGGCGCCGACGCCTTCGGCATTTTCAACACCATCGGCATCGGTGCCATCCTCTGCGTGCTCTACTTCCGCACGGGCTCGCTCTGGATGCCCATCGGCTTCCACACGGCATGGAACTTCTCGCTGGGATACCTCTACTCGCTCCCCGTGAGCGGCATACCGCTGCACGGAGTGCTCGACGTGGTGGAGATCGAGCCCGCTTCGCGGCTGACGGGCGGAAGCTACGGCCCCGAGGCGGGACTCGCCTGCACGGTCGCGCTGGCTGTCTGGGGCGCGTGGCTCATCTGGAAGAGAACGGGACGCGGGTCGACCGAGGGCCACTCGTGAGATGAGCCCTGACCGACCCGCGTAGACTGCTTCCGCCGCGCCGCCTCAATCGGGGCGGCGCGAACACGTACTGCCGCACTCACGAACGCGCAGCTTCTGCTCTCGTCTGTGCCTCCGCTACTCCATGATCCCGACGATGGTCTTACAGTCGGTCGCGTTGGCGAGCGTGCGAATGTACTCCACGTCCGATTCCTTCGAACCGTCGATGGATATCAAGGTCGCGTTCCCCGCCAGCACGTGCATCTCGTAGGTGCCGTCGCCGAAGTGCTCCATAGCGTCGTAGCCGCAAGCGGTGGCCTTCTTCATGCCCGTCTGCCCGGCCATCGATGCCATCATCGGGTTCGATATGAACATCCGCAGGCTGACGAGCATCGGCGAGTTCGCTGAGATGACCATCTCGATCTCCGAACCGTCCGGCGCCGTGTACGTTCTCTCGACGACGAGCGTCGCGAAGAACCCCGCGCCCATGGCCGACGCGTCGATGCCCTCGGCTTCATCCGCCGTCCACCCCGGGGGCGGGTCCGGCAGCGCGCCCACCAGCAGTTCGATGAGCTGCTGGTTGACGTGCGCCAGCGCCGTCTGAAGCTGCGTGCTCGTCTCCTTGTAGTCACCGCCCCCGTAGGCCTTGTTGGCCGCGGAGATGGCGTCGGTCAC
>JAUWLR010000109.1 GCA_030613615.1 Candidatus Eiseniibacteriota bacterium | reverse complement strand
CCCGCCGGTCACGAACTTGTTCGTGTCGTGGCAGAAGATGCAGTACTCATACACGACGGGCTTTGAGACGATCATGCCGCTCGGAATCGTCGCCTCGATCGCCCCCCTGTGCTTGACGGCGAGGACGGGCGAGAAGAACACGCCCGAATTCGGGAACCAGATGCTCATCTCTCTGTTTCCCAGTTCCCAGTGAATCGTGTCGCCCGGATTAGCACAGATCTTGTCCATTATGAGGACACTCTCGCCGTCCGAATCTTTTCCCTCTCGCAAGACCGCCGTCACTGTCTTCCTCGTGATCGTTCCCACGTGCGTGTCATCCACTTCAGCCTCCTTAGGGGCTCCGCCTCTTGGCCCGTGTCAACTTCCGCCTCACTAGGGGATCGGGATCTCGATCTTCGGGTGCGACCTGCTGACCACGAAGTGGCCGTCGCCGTGGGCGTAGATGACGTACTCGTATGTGCCCGGCGGAACACTGCCAAGAACGACTGCCCCAAACGGCAGCGTCACATGATCGGCGATAAGGCTCTGGCCGAAAACACGTTCGTCCGGGACCAATATGCTGAACGGGCCCCTGGCTTTGCCTGCGTCAACCCATTCAATCGTATTCCCGGGGTTCGCCTGGATCGTATCGATACCCGCGAAGCTGGCGATTGCGCCAGTCACCACCGTGCCCTTAGTCATCTCTCTCTCCCTGGGCCTCAGGCCCCTTGGTCCACTGTGTATGTGGTCTCCGCGATGGACCATGTCGTGTCGACCTCTGCCGGCTCCTCTCATCGGGACCGGCCGCTGTCGCCTGCGGTCCCGCCTGGGTCCGTGCTATTATCTGCCGCGACCGCGCCCGACCCTGCTCCCGTAGCGCTCGTCGGAACAGAGACCCCGCAGCTCGGGCGTCGTCTCTACCAGTACCTTGGAGAAACCGTTCTCCATAGACCTGACGATCCACTCGATGGCGGCTTCCCTGCGACCCAGGACCTCGTGAGCCAGTCCCACATCGAACATCACCCTGCTGTCATCTGGATGCTGCTCCATCGACCTGATCAGGTAGTCCCACGCCCTTGCAGTGTCTCCAAGCTCCGCGCTGTAGACGGCCAGTGACGCGAGGATCTCCTCGTCGCGAGGCGCGAGCTTCAGCTGTTCCTTCGCGAGTTCGATTGCCGTGGCGTAGCACTCCAGCGCTCTCTGTTCTCCGCCCGGCACGACGTCGCCCGCAGCGTCGTACGCGGCGGCCAGGTTGCCCCAGGTGCCGTAGTGCTCGTTGCCCGTTTCAATGGCTACCTCAATGGCCTTCTCATACTTGCTGATTGCGTCGGCATAGCGCGACTCTACGAAGTAGGACGTGCCGAGGTTGCTGTACACCCATCGGGCCGGCCCCAGCTCGAGCGCCCGTTCCCACGCCACCAATGCCTTATCGAATCGCTCGGCGTTGTAGTGGACGGCGCCGGTGAGGATGTAGGGCCACGCGTTCCCAGGCGCGAGCTCGGAGGCTTTGCTCAGTACCCGCAGCGCCTCTTCCCATTCCCGTTCTCCCCTTTCGTAGTAGTAGACCCCCAGAGCGTAGTACGGGGCCCAGTGCTCCCGCCTGTCTCTGATCGCCGCGTTGTAGGTCACCTCAGCGAGGTCGAGGTCGTTCTCCTTGACTCTCATCTTCGCGAGCAACTGGCGAGCTCTTGGATTGACCCGGTCGATGTCGAGCGCGCGCCCGTACTCCTCAGCGGCCGCGGCGTAGTTCCCGGCGTGGTCCTCGATCAGTCCCAACGTCACGTGGGCGGCTGCAATGCGGTCATCCAGCTTCACCGCCCGCTGCGAGCTTTCTGCTGCCTTCCTCAATTCCTCCGGGTCCTTCGTGTCCAGGAACGCATTCCAGTGCGCCCGGCCGAGGTCGGCGTGCGCAAGCGTGAACGATGGGTCCGTCGCGGTCGCTCCCTCCAGGAGGACGATTGCGTCTGCTATGTGGTCAGTCGAGTCGTTCTGCGCGGCCCACAGTCGCCCGAGTCCGATGATGTAGTAGCGGAACGCGTCCGGGACCGGCGTGCCGCTGTCCGTCAGTACCCGTCGATCCCGCTCCTGGCAGGTTAGTTCCAGCATGTCCGCAATCTGAGCAACGGGGTCTTCCTGGAACGCGGCCACATTCGCAAGGTGATCCTGGTACTTCAAGGGGCGCCTCAGCCTGCGGCGCGACCGCGTGTCAATGAGACTGAGGCTCATCGTGACATCATTGCCGCTGCGCTCGACGGTGCCCTCAAGTGCGAGCGTCGCACCTGAGACGTCGAGGGCCTCTTCCGGTGTCGTGACGCCGTGTTCTTTCAGCTCGGTCGCGGGAATGACGCGGAAGTTGGAGTCGAACTGCTCGAGCTGGCTGAGCCTGAACGTCAGGTGACGACGCAGACCGTCGACGAACGCCGCGTCTGACTCGTTGCCCTTGTTCTCAAAGGGAAGGACAGCCAGTTGCTTCAGTTCCGGAAGCCTGCCAACGCCAAGCCAGCTTCGCACCACGTCCTGGACCGGGGGCACCATGGCCAGCGCCACGCACGCCACCAGCACGACCGCCGCCACGACGAGCCCACGCCTCCGCGCGGGCAGAACCGGGATTCTCGTTGTGGAACCTATTCTAATGGGAGAAGAGCCGGACGTGCGCCCGCCCCCCAGCGGCTCGAGGGCGGAGACCAGCTCAGCCGCGCTGGCAAAACGTTCGTCGGGCTTCTTCCTCAAGCACCTGTCGACGATCGCCTCGAGCTCCGGCGGCACGTCGTGCCGCAGCGCGCCCAGCGGTTCGGGCTCCTCGTGGACGACGGAGTAGAGCACCGCCTCCGGCCGCTCCCCGGGGAACGGCAGTCCGCCGGTCAGGGCTTCGTAGAGCACGACGCCGAGCGACCATATGTCCGTCGAAGCCTCGACGTCGCCACCGTGCGCCTGCTCCGGTGACATGTAGGCAACGGTTCCCACCGTGCTGCCGACTCTCGTGACCCTCGTCTGCCCGCCGAGCTTCGCGAGGCCGAAGTCAAGTATCTTCGCCCTGCCGTCGTCCGCCAGGAAGATATTGGCAGGCTTGATGTCCCTGTGGACTATGCCCTTCGAGTGAGCCTCTGCCATCCCTCTGGCCACGTGGATCGCGAGCCCGACCGCCTCATCGATGGGCATGGGGCCCTTCTCCAGACGTTGTCTTACCGTCTCACCCTCGTAGCATGACAGAACGAGGAAGAGCTGCCCGTCCTCGGTCTCCTCGATCTCGTGGATGGCGCATATGTTGGGATGGTCGAGCTGGGAGGCGGCCTGAGCCTCTGTGACGAACCGACGCTTGGCGCGCTCGTCGCGAGTGAGTTCGGGGGAGAGGAACTTGAGCGCGACCGTGCGCTTGAGCCTGGTGTCCTCGGCCCGGTAGACGACGCCCATGCCTCCGCCGCCGAGTTCCTCAATGATCCTGTAATGACAGACCGTCTCGCCGATCATAGCAGACGCTCCGGGCGGTCCGACCCTGCTCGCTCGCAGACGGTGGCTCGTCATAAGGAGCAGCGCCTGAGGCTTGCTGTCCGCGAATCCCGTGGCCTGGACAGACCCAACCTCATTCTACCTGATTGTCGTTCAAGTGTATAGTGGATTCCGCAAACGTGCCGGGTGAGCAGCCAAACGACGGCCTTCGTCCGGGTGAGGCGTGGTACCGCGGCCTTCGTCCGGTCCAGGTGCCGTGCCTCGGCGTCCGGATCGAGTGCGGCACCTCGACGTCCGTACACTGCGAGGCCGCCGACGTAATGCCGGCGGCCTCCGAGTGCAGATGCCGTTGATCCGGGTGGCCCGGGCTACTCGAACAGGTCGGGGACCTCCAGCGTGACCGGCGAGACCACGTACATGTAGATACGGGCCGTCCAGTCGAACTTGAGGCTGTCGTCCCCGGAAGGGAGCGGGTCGCAGCCGTCGCCCTCCATCCAGAACGACAGCACCGGGTCCTGGCCGCTTCTGTAGTCCTCGAGTGCCTGATTGAACAGCGTGACACCGGGCGCATTGAGCTCGGCGTAGATCTCGCCGGCGCCGAGTGCGTCGTAGAGCCACTGCTCGGAATAGTCGATGATGACCGACTCGGCCTGGCCGTACTTTATCCAGACACTGCCCGAGATTTCCCAGTCGTGCCACGGCTCCGGGTCCCCGACCCACGTCACCTCGTATGTGGCCGCCACCAGCCCAGCCTCTTCGATGTCGGCGCGGTCGAGCGGCGGGTCGAAACCCGCCAGCGCGTCGTCGATGCCCTCCGCGATGTCTATGACCTGGGGATCGCTGACGTAGTTGGCCGAGTCCTCACGCACCTCGAAGTCGATCGCGGCGGAGTTTCGGAGGACGACGTCTACGGTTTTCTCGTGCAGCAGCTTGCACCCGGTGACGCCCACGGCAAGGCCGAGGACGATCAGAAGTGCGATGGTCCCTCTTATCTTGTTGTTCATGGTCCTCCCTCCTTGCTGGTTAGAATCCGATGCCCAGGCCGAAAGCGAAGCTGTTCTGCTCCGCGATGTTGTATTCGCCGAAGAGCGACACGACGGTCACCCGTGCGTGCAGACCGAGCGTCAGGTGAGCGGTCGACCGGGAGTCGAACTGGATCAACACCGGGTCGCCGTCATCGTCGTCGTATTCGACGTCCATCTTGAACGTGTCCAGCGAGAGCCCGGCGTACGGCTCGATGACAGCGAACACCAACGGGAGTTTCATGCTGGCCTGCGCTCCGAACGAAAAGGACGTGGCGTCTATCAGGTCTTCGTCCAGCTTGAAGGTCTGGTACATGAATCCCGCTGCGATGTTGACCGGAAGCCCGGTGAAGTACTGCGAAATGCTGTGCCTGAGGCCGTAGCCCTGGACGTCCACGTCGCCTATCTCGATGTCGCCCGTGTCGTAGACCAGATAGCGGAACATTGCTTCGGTGCCCTTGAACGACCCGATGCGTATCTGCGGGGCCGCCAGCGCGAACGAGGCGAGGTCGAAGCCGCCCGGGAACGCGAAGGTCGTCCCACCGTCACCAGGGACGATGATGGCACTGAGCGGGCCGACCACAGTCGGCGCTTCCACCGTCGTCTCGGGGCTGAAGCCCCCTTCTGTGGTGGCCATGAACGTTCCGTCGTCGTCCGAGAACAGGACCGCCATCAGCCCCAACTCGAGCGATACGTGGAGGCCCCCCTCGGGGATGTGGGCAGAGTGGAACAGCGCACTGTTCAGGTCGGCGCCGATGGCCTGAGCGAGAGGCTCCAGATAGCCCTCCGCATTGGCGCCCGTGTAGGCGGATATCGCGTCCCCGATCTGCGCTGAGACCGGAATGGACGCGAGCAGGACCAGCGCAACGCACCCCAGAGCCGCGAGGCAGCGGGTTCGAGCGACCATGGAATCCTCACTTTCCGTGGGCTTCGCCTGACTGCACGAATTCCGAGCAACTGCACCCTCTCTATACTTTAGATAAGCAGTCCAATGACTGTTCGTCAAGCATCTTCTGTATCGCCCGGGCGCCGGTCCACGGGGACGCGGTCCGGCAGACGCCTCCTGACCGCGCCGGGTGGTCACGATGTGCCCATGCGCTCCTGCTTCCATCAAGAACCTCCTTGACAGTGCTTCCGGGATTGGCTAGCGTTTGGCCGTCCACACACTCATTGAGCAGAAGAGCACCCTGGCGAGCCGGACTCTCAGGTTCGGCGCGGGCGTTTCCTGGGACATGGCACGCCGCGCGCGGCCGCACGCGCGGGGCGGTGTGCGAGTCCATCCACGGTGGGAGGTTCGATGCGTTCAATCGCCATTGTGAACCAGAAGGGCGGTTGCGGGAAGACGACGACTGCAGTGAACCTGTCCTCGTTCCTCGCGGACATGGGGAAGCGTGTGCTGCTCGTCGACTGCGACCCCCAGTCGCACGCGTCGGTGGGTCTGGGCATTGAGACGGACCACCTCGAGAGGTCGACGTACGATCTTCTTATGGACCCCGCCACCCGGGTCTCGGACATCGCGGTACCGGCGACCGAGAACCTGGACGTCGTGCCCTCCAACGTCGTGCTCTCTGCCGTCGAGCAGCAGCTGTCGGGGCAGCCCGACAGAGAGAACAAGCTGCGATGGAAGCTCGACGCTGCGGCCGCCGACTACGACTACGTGTTTATCGATTGCCCCCCGAGCGTCGGGCTGCTTACGTTTAATGCGATCGTCGCGGCGGGTGAGACGATCATCGTAATGGAGCCGTCCTACTTCGCCCTTCACGGCGCGCTCAAGGTCATGGAGACCATCAAGCTCGTTCGCAATCAGTTGGGGATGAGAAAGCGCGTGAGGGTGCTCCTGACGATGTTCGACGGCCGGACCAGGTTCTCCAAGGAGTTCCTGCGGGAGGCGAGGACACGTTTCGGACGGGAGATGTTCGAGACCATCATACGCAACACGGTGCGCTTCAGAGAAGCGGCCAACTGGGGTGTCTCCATCTCACACTACGCCAGGAGCTGCAAGGGAGCTCGCGACTACGAGCGGCTCGCCGGAGAGGTTCTGGTGGACGAAGCGGCGCTCGAGCAAGGTGACTTCGAACCCGTGAGTGCCGTCCCCGATTCACAGCTCGCGCCGGGAATGGACGAGTGGATACTGGCGCAGCCGGGACCGCACTTCGTTGAGGGCGGGGTTCTCTTCTCGCTTGTGGCACCGGAAGCGAACGATGTCGAGCTCGTCGGCAGCTTCAACAACTGGGACCGCGAGCACGGTGTGAAGCTGACGAAGAACAGCAACGGCGTCTGGCACGCTAAGCTGGACCTGGCTCCGGGCAGGCACCTCTACAAGTTCGTTATCGACGGGGCGTGGTGTGCGGACCCGGCCAACGAGAACAGGTCCGCACCGAACGAGGATTGCGTAGTCGAGGTCTACCGCAGGGACTAGGTCGAGGTTTGCAGCAGGGACCAGGTCGAGGTTCATCGCAGGGATCAGGCAGAGACTCGCTCGAGAACGCAGCTTTGGATGTGACATCTCCGGACAGGGCGAAATGGACGAGGACGCAGGCAGCAGCTCCCCGAAGACACTTGCAGATGTTTCCCACCTCTTCTTCTCCAAGGTAGAGGAAAGCGCAGAGGAACCACCGGAGGCAGCGGCGCGCCCGGGCGACGGTCCCCCGGATGATGCGGATGTCGAGCGTCGCAACGTGATGGTGGAGAGCGCACGGCAGCGCCGGACGCGGCTCTTCGTCGTGACGGGTGGCGACGATTCTCCCGGGAAGTCGACGATCGCCGTCAACCTGGCTCAAGCGCTGGTGCCGTTCGGCCGTGTGGCGATCTTCGACGCCGATCCCCGGATTCCCAACGCGCGTTACTTCCTCGGTCTTCCTTCGTGGCACTACCTGTCTCCTCTGACAGGTGGCGGAGCGCCCGCTCCGAACATCGTGACCGATGCGGGCGTTGTAGTCACCGACTGGTCGAGTCGGGGGAATGGAGAGGACGACGCGCTGGGCGCCGGCGGCGTGATCTACATGGACGTTCCGGAATCCGGGCGGACCCCCATGGATTTCGTTGTCGTCGATGTCCCCTTGTCCAGGACAGAGCTGCTCTCGCGTCTCGCCGCGCACGCGTCGGTCTACATCGTGACGGCGCGACCCGGCCGCCGGGGCTTTGAGCACGCGTTCGTCGCCCTGAAGCGCGTCCGACGCGCGTCCGGCCGGGATTCGGCCGCCCTCGTGGTCAACGGGGCCTCGAACGAGAACTACGCAAGGGCGTTCCACGCGAAGATAGAGGTCGCGGCGAAGCGTCTGTTGTCTGTGGACGTGCACCTCCTCGGAGCCGTCCTTCGCGAGCCGGGACTCGGCGCGGAGCAGCGGGAGAGAGGCACCATAGTCTCATCGCGTCCGGACGCCGCGGCAGCTCTGTCGCTCCGGCAAATAGCGGCGAATGTGCTGGAACTGACGAGGAGCGACGGCCCGCGGGGAGGGGGAACGCGCCCGTGGGATCACAGGGAGGACTGACCATGGCCACGAGAATAGAACGGATCCAGCTGCCGGAGTCGGCTCAACTAAGGAGGGTGCTGGTAGCGAGGGCCGACAGCGTGCACCCCGGCGCCAGGGTGGTGGACGCCGACGTGCAGGGTCCGACCGGCGTTGATCTCCTGTTTGTGGACGACGACGGTCGGCCGGTCTTCGTCGATGTCGTGCTGGACAGCGCGGGCGAGGTGCCGACCCGCATCTTCGATCACACACGATGGTACGAGCAGAACCGCCGGCTGTTTCTCAAGGCCTACACGAACGACGGCGTCGTCCGGATCGACGACCCCGTCTTCGTGTTCGTCGCGTCGCGGTTCCCCGCGGCGGTCCTCGAAGTGGGCAGAGCGATGCCGGACGTACCGGTGCGGCTTGTCCGTGCGGAGTATTTCCTCATCGACGGGGCCGCGGAGGTCCTGCTCGAGGACGTGACGCCTTCGGTTCAGG
>JAUWLR010000081.1 GCA_030613615.1 Candidatus Eiseniibacteriota bacterium | reverse complement strand
TCGCCAGCCCACGCTTCTCCAGACAGAGAGTCATCGCCGACGTCAGTGTCGACTTCCCGTGGTCAACGTGGCCGATCGTGCCCACGTTCACGTGAGGCTTAGTCCTCTGATACTTTTCCTTCGCCATCTTGGTTACTCCTTGAAAGCCGTGCTTCCCGCTCTAGTTGTCCTTGATCACACTTCCCTTAAGGACTGCCCGGGCGCCGAACGCGCGCCAGAGGGGCTCTCCCTTCAGCCATCTATGTCCAACCCCAGCCCGCCAGGATCTGCTCCTGTTTCTTGCGCGGGACCTCCGCATAGCAAGAGAACTGGGTCGTGTATACAGCTCGTCCCTGCGTGAGCGAGCGGAGCGCCGTAGCGTAGCCGAACATCCGGCCAAGTGGCACTGTCGCGTCGACTATTCTCGTCTCGCCACGCATCCGCGTGCCCTCGATTCTACCGCCCCTGGCGTTCAGGTCGGCGATGACCTCACCGACGAACTGCTCCGGAGCGACGACCTCCACGCTCACTATCGGCTCCAGAAGCACCGGTTGGGCCTTGATGGCCGCCTCCCTCAAGGCGATGGAGCCGGCCGCCTTGAAGGCGATGTCGCTCGAGTCGACGTCGTGGTAGCTCCCACCCAGAAGCGTCACCTTGACGTCGACAACGGGGTATCCGGCGATGATTCCGTTCTCGAGAGCGCTCCTGACGCCGCTCTCTATCGCCGGGAAGAATTCGCGCGGTATCTCCCCGTCTCTCACCCGGTTCTCGAACTCGATCCCACCCTCCGTTAGCGGCTCGATGCGAAGTCTGACGTCGCCGTACTGCCCCCTGCCGCCGCTCTGCCTGATGAATTGACCAGACGCCTTGGCCGTGGAAGTGATGGTCTCACGGTATGACACCATCGGCTTACCGACGTTCGCCCTGACGCCGAACTCGCGCTTGAGCCGCGTCGTAAGCACTTCCAGGTGCAGCTCGCCCATGCCCGAGATGATCAGCTGCCCGGTGTCCTCGTTGGTGTGCATGACGAAGGTCGGGTCCTCCTCGGCCAGCTTCTCGAGCGACTGGTTCAGTTTGTCCTCGTCCGCCTTCGTCTTGGGTTCGATGGCCACCGACACGACCGGCTCGGGGAAGGCCATCGATTCGAGTACGATCGGCTTCTTTGGATCACAGAGCGTGTCGCCCGTGCCCGTGGTCCTGGGCCCCACGACGGCCACTATCTCGCCCGCACTGGCCGTATCCAGATCCTCCTGCTTGTTCGCGTGCATCAGGAGTATCCTGCCGACCCTCTCCTTCTTGTCGGTCCGCGTGTTCAGGACCTGCGCGCCCTTCTTGAGCGTTCCGGAGTAGATGCGGAGATACGTCAGTCTGCCCACGTAGGAGTCGCTCGCGATCTTGAAGGCCAGTGCCGCCAGCGGCTCGTCGTCGTCGGCCCCACGCTTCTCTTCCTTGTCGGTGTAGGGATTCGTCCCCACAACCGCCGGCACGTCCACCGGAGACGGGAGGTACCTGACGACCGCGTCCAGCACCTGCTGCACACCGACGTTCCTGAGCGCCGCCCCCGCAAGCACCGGCACCATGGTTCCCTTGAGAGTTGCCTTCCTGATACCTTCGTGTATCTCCCGCTCCGAGAGCTCAGCCCCGCCCACGTACTTCTCCAGAAGCTCGTCGTCCGCCTCGGTGGCGCTCTCGACCAGGCCCTCTCTGCGCTGTCTGGCCTCATCGAGGAACTCGGCCGGGATGTCTTCCTCGGCGAAGGTCGCGCCCTGTGCCGCTTCATCGAACCTGAGCGCCTTCATCCGGATCAGATCGATGACTCCACTGAAGGTCTCACCCGCTCCTATCGGCATGGTCAGCGGCACGGGATTCGTTCTGAGCCTGTCGATCATCATCGCCAGTGCGTTCTCGAAGTCGGCCCCGACGCGGTCCATCTTGTTGATGAACGCGATCTTCGGGATTCCGTAGACCTCGGACTGCTTCCAGACCGTCTCGGACTGAGGCTCGACGCCCCCGACGCCGCAGAACACGGCGACCGAGCCGTCCAGCACCCTGAGAGAACGCTCTACCTCCATCGTGAAGTCCACGTGCCCGGGCGTATCGATGATGTTGATCCTGTGATCCAGCCAGTGGCACGTCGTCGCGGCCGAGGTGATGGTGATGCCGCGCTGTCGCTCCTGCTCCATCCAGTCCATGGCAGCGGCGCCGTCGTGCACCTCGCCCATCCGGTGAACCCTGCCGGTGTAGAACAGGATCCGCTCGGTGAGCGTGGTCTTCCCCGCATCGATGTGGGCCATGATGCCTATGTTCCTGACCCGCTCAAGCGGACACTCGCGCGCCATCTTCCTCTTCCCTGTTCCCGACCGCCTGGACGGCCTCGTGGGAGGAGAGATAGCAGTCCGCTCGATCACACTGCCGTGTGTGCCGACCATTGGCGACTGCTGCAAGACTCCCCCAGTGACGGTCTGACCACTACCACCTGTAGTGCGCCAGCGCCTTGTTGGCCTCGGCCATCCTGTGCGTGTCGTCTCTCTTCTTCATGGCCGCGCCTTCTTTCTTGAAGGCCGCCACGAACTCGCCCGCCAGCTTCTCGGCCATCGTGTGCTCAGAACGCTGACGCGCAAACCCAATGAGCCAACGGAAGGCAAGCGCCGTGCGTCGCTCGGGCCTCACCTCGATCGGCACCTGGTAGGTGCTTCCCCCCACCCGCCTCGACTTCACCTCGAGCATCGGCTTCACATTGCTCACGGCCTTCTCGAACACCACGAGCGGATCTTCCTTGGTTCTCTCAGCAACGATGTCCATCGCGCTGTAGAAGATTTTCTCGGCCGTGCTCTTCTTGCCGCCCGTCATCAGGTTGTTGATGAAGCGCGTTACGAGCTGGCTCCCCATCCTGGGATCTGGCTCGCGCTTCCTCTTCGGCACCTCGCGCCTTCTCGGCATTTCGTTCTTCCTCCTAAGGCTCAGGTCTCTCAGGGTGCACCCAGAGGGTTACAGCCTGCTCGACCCGACAGAGCTTGCTCGCTACTTCGGCCTCTTAGTTCCGTACTTCGACCGCGACTGCCTTCTCCCGTCGACCCCGGACGCGTCCAGCGGTCCGCGGATGACGTGATAGCGCACACCCGGAAGGTCCTTCACCCTGCCACCCCTGATAAGCACGACCGAGTGCTCCTGCAGGTTGTGCCCCTCACCGGGTATGTAGGCCGTGACGGAATCACCCTTCATCAGGCGAACCCTTGCGACCTTCCGCAGCGCCGAGTTCGGCTTCTTCGGGGTCGTGGTGTACACCCTCGTGCAGATGCCTCGCCTCTGCGGGTGACCCTGGAGAGCCCTTGCGGGCTTCTTCTTGATCTTGGGCTTCCGTCCGTGCTTGATCAGCTGGTTGATCGTCGGCAATCCATCCTCCTCGACTCGTTGTCGCGTCGCCCCGTTCGGTCGCCCGAAAGAGGGCGCTCCTTAGGTATCTAGCTTCCCGCCGACGTCAGCGTGCCAACGTCGCCTTCCGGAACCTCGTCCGGGCGTTCGATAACCTTTGGCTCGGGCTCCGCCGGCGTGACGATCTTGATTCCCTCGTAGTTGATAAGACCGGTTCCCGCCGGGATCTTCCGCCCGATGATCACGTTCTCCTTGAGGCCTCTGAGGGTATCGGTCTTGCCCTCTGTGGCGGCCATCATGAGAACGCGGGTCGTCTCCTGGAACGAGGCAGCCGAGATGAAGCTGTCCGTGGTCAGCGCGGCCTTGGTGATACCGAGAAGGAGGGCCTCGTGCCTCGCGGGCTGCCGCTTCTGGTCCTTCTTCTTGATGCCCTTGTTCTCCTCGGCAACACGACGATTCTCCGCCTCGAAGTCGGAACGCGACACGATCTGTCCCTCGAGGAACTTCGTGTCGCCCGGCTCGACCACGTTCACGCGCTGGAGCATCTGCCGGACTATCATCTCGATGTGCTTGTCGTTGATCTTGACGCCCTGCAGGCGGTAGACCTCCTGGATCTCGTTCAGCAGGTACTCCTGAACCGCCTTCTCACCTTTGATCTTGAGAATGTCGTGCGGGTCGATTGGACCCTCCGACAGACGGTCGCCCGCCCGTACGGCATCTCCATCATGGACCCTGAGATGCGTGCCGTGGGGCAGTTTGTAGATCGTCTCTCCGCCCTCGACCTCGTCGTTGACGACGTGTATCTCGCGCATGCCCTTCTTGACCTCGCCGAAACGGAGTACGCCGTCGATCTCGCTGATGGTCGCCGGGCTCTTTGGCGGCCTCGCCTCGAACAACTCCTCGACGCGAGGAAGCCCGCCTGTGATGTCGCGCGTCTTGCCGAACTCGCGCTGGATCTTCGCGAGAACGGTGCCGGGAGCGATCTGATCGCCGTCCTTGACGAGCAGGCGCGCGCCGGTCGGACAGATGTACTCGCCCGTCGACCTCCCGCTCTTCGACTCCACGATGATGGACGGATGAAGCTCCTTCTCGGCGTCCTCAACGATCACCCGCTCGCGGTGGCCGGTGGTCTCGTCCGCCTCGCGCTCCATCGTCCGGCCCTCCACGACCTGGTCGAACACGACCTTGCCGCCGGACCTGGTGATGATCGGGTCGTTGTAGGGGTCCCACTCGTAGAGAGCGTCGCCCTCTTCCACGTGCTCGCCGTCCTTCACGAACAGCGTCGCGCCGTACGGGATGTTGTACGCCCGCTCACGACCGTCGTCGCCGTCCTTGATGAGCCGCGCGGTGCGACCTATGACGATTCTCCGTCCCTCCCCGTCCGTGCGCAGCACCCTCGACCCGTCGAAAGGAAGCCTGATGGTGCCCGGAGCGGCGGCCTCGCGCTTCGAGCTCTCAGCGATGCGGCCGGAGGTCCCACCGATGTGGAACGTCCGCAGCGTCAGCTGCGTTCCCGGCTCGCCGATCGACTGCGCCGCGACTATACCTACCACCTCCCCGATCTCGACCATCCTGCCGGTCCCCAGATTGCGCCCGTAGCACTTCGCGCAAACGCCGCGTGCTGACTCGCACGTCAGCACGGAACGGATCCTGACCTCTTCGATGTTCATGTTGTGCAGCTTCTCGGCCGCCTCCTCGTCGATCACCTCATTGCGCTTGACGAGGACCTCCTTGGTGGTCGCGTCGACCACGTCCTCGGACACGGCCCTGCCGAGTACTCTCTCGTGCAGCGCCTCTACGACCTTGCCGGCCTCGATGAGAGCGGTGGTCAGCGTGCCGCGGGACGTGCCGCAGTCCATCTCTGAGATGACGATCTCCTGCGCGACGTCGACGAGCCGCCTGGTCAGGTAGCCGGCATCCGCGGTCTTGAGAGCGGTGTCCGCCAGGCCCTTCCGCGCACCGTGCGTCGAGATGAAGTACTCGAGCGCCGTCAGGCCCTCGCGGAAGTTCGAGCGGATGGGCGATTCGATGATCTCGCCCATCTGGCCGACCAGCTTCTTCGCGGGCTTGGCCATGAGTCCACGCATTCCAGCGAGCTGACGAATCTGGTCCTTCGAACCTCGCGCGCCGGAATCGGCCATCATATGGATCGGGTTGAACCCGCCATCGGACAGGGCCATATCGGCCGCCATCGCGTCGGCGACATCGCTGGCCGCGTGCGTCCACGCATCGCCGACCCTGTTGTAGCGCTCGGTGTCCGTGATGATGCCGTCGCGGTGATAACGCGCGATCTTGTCCACTTCCTTCTGTGCGGCGGCGAGAATGTCCTTCTTCTGCTCCGGCACGAGCACGTCGTCAATGCCGATCGTGATCCCGCCCAGCGTCGCGTAGTGGAAGCCCAGGTCCTTCAGGTGGTCGAGCGCATCCGCGGTCGCCTCCTGACCGAGCATACGGTGGCACTTGCCGACCAGGTCCTTGAGCTTCTTGCCGTCCATCGTCTGGTTGACGAACCTGAGCTCCTTGGGAAGCACCTCATTGAAGAGCACGCGGCCCGGCGTCGTGAGCTTTGTCTTGCCGTCGAGTCTCACCTTTACCCAATCGTGCAGGTCGAGCGAACCGCCGTCGAGCGCGAAGACCACCTCGTCCGTGGTCGCGAACGCCTTGACCTTCTGCTCGTCCGGCTCACCCGCGACCGCCTTGGTCAGGAAGTAGCACCCGAGCACGATGTCCTGCGACGGCGACGCGACGGGCCTTCCGTCCGCCGGCAGCAGAATGTTGTTCACCGAGAGCATCAGCACCCGGCACTCAACCTGCGCCTCGAAGCTGAGCGGCACGTGCACGGCCATCTGGTCGCCGTCGAAGTCGGCGTTGAAAGCCGAGCAGACGAGCGGGTGGATCCTGATGGCCTTGCCCTCGACCAGGATCGGCTCGAACGCCTGGATGCCCAGACGATGGAGCGTAGGCGCGCGGTTCAGAAAGATGGGGTGATCCGTGATGACGTCCTCCAGCGCGTCCCACACCTCCGGCGTGCGCCTGTCTATCAGGTTCTTCGCCGCCTTGACCGTCTGCGCGTGTCCGAGCTCCTGGAGCCTCCTCACGATGAACGGAGAGAAGAGCTCCAGCGCCATCGTCTTCGGGATGCCGCACTGGTGCAGCCTGAGCTCCGGACCCACGACGATCACGGAACGTCCCGAGTAGTCGACCCTCTTGCCGAGGAGATTCTGGCGGAAGCGGCCCTTCTTGCCCTTGAGCAGGTGCGACAGCGACTTGAGTACCCGACGGCCACGCCCGCGCACCGCGCGAGAGCCTCGTCCGTTGTCAAAGAGCGCGTCCACAGCCTGCTGAAGCATCCGCTTCTCGTTTCTCAGGATGATCTCCGGCGCCTTTATCTTGAGCAGGCTCTTGAGCCTGTTGTTCCTGTATATGACTCGCCGGTAGAGGTCGTTGAGGTCCGACGTGGCGAACCGCCCGCCCTCGAGAGGAACCAGAGGCCGGAGGTCGGGAGGAAGCACCGGGATGACGTCCATCACCGTCCACGCGGGCTCGTTGCCCGAACCCCTGAACGAGTCGAAGACCTGCAGTCGCTTGAGGGCCTTCTTCTTCGCCTGCTTGGTCGTCCCTGTGTCGCGCGAGGCGGCCCTGAGTTCCTCGTAGCTCTCCTCGACGATGACGGCCTCCAGCAGCTCCTTTATCGCCGCCGCACCCATCTCCGCCCGGACCTCGAGATCCGGTGCCATCGAGAACTCCGCCATGCGCTCACCCGACAGAAGCTCACCGACTTCGAGGTCGCTCTTGCCCGGGTCGAGTACGAGGTACGACTCGTAGTAGAGCACGCGCTCGAGGTCGCGGCGCTTCATGTCAAGCAGCCGCCCGATGATGTTCGGATTGCCCCTGAAGAACCACACGTGCGCCACCGGGACCGAGAGCTCGATGTGACCCAGGCGCTCGCGACGGACCTTCGACTGCGTGACCTCGACGCCGCAATTCTCGCAGATCATCCCGCGGTACCTGATGCGCCGGTACTTCCCGCAGTTGCACTCCCAGTCCTTGACCGGTCCGAAGATGCGCTCGCAGAACAGGCCACCCTTCTCGGGCTTGAAGGACCGGTAGTTAATCGTCTCGGGAAGCGTCACTTCGCCGTGTGACCAACTCCGAATAGCCTCGGGCGAGGCGAGCCTGATCTGGATCGCCTTGAACTCGTGAGGCCCCTTGTGCTCGTCAAAGACGCCGAAATACACCGACTTACCTCCTCGACAAGACCTATTCCTTAACCAGCGTGACGTCCAGACCGAGGCTCTGAAGCTCCCGGATGAGAACGTCGAACGAAGCAGGCGTACCCGGTTCTGGAGGATCCTGCCCTTTGACAATCGCTTCGTACGTCTTGGATCTTCCGACCACGTCATCAGACTTGACCGTCAGGAGCTCCTGCAGTGTGTGCGCGGCCCCGTAGGCCTCGAGCGCCCAGACCTCCATCTCACCGAAACGCTGCCCGCCAAACTGCGCCTTGCCGCCGAGCGGCTGCTGCGTCACGAGCGAGTAGGGGCCGATGGAGCGCGCGTGAATCTTGTCGTCCACCAGATGCAGAAGTTTGAGTGTGTAGATGTAGCCGACCGTCACGGGATGCTCGAACGGCTGGCCGGTCCTGCCGTCGTAGAGGACGGTCTTACCGGATTCGGGCAGGCCCGCTTTCCTGAGTTCACTCTTGATGCCCTCGATGGTCGCGCCGTTGAACACCGGTGTCGCAGCGACGTAGCCAAGCTCGTGCGCCGCCCAACCGAGATGCGTCTCGAGGATCTGGCCCAGGTTCATCCGCGACGGCACTCCCAGTGGATTCAGCACGATGTCGACCGGCGTCCCGTCCGGAAGACACGGCATGTCCTCCTCCGCCATGATCTTCGCAATGACACCCTTGTTCCCGTGCCGACCCGCCACCTTATCGCCGACAGAGAGCTTGCGTTTGGTCGCAACGTACACCTTCGCGAGCTTGACGACACCGCGCGGCAGATCCTCACCGAGCTTGATCCTCTCGATGTTCCTGTCGCGCTGGGGCTCGATCTTATCGAGCCGGTCGCGGTACTCGTTGTAGAGACCCCTGACCTTCTCATTGATCTTGTCGTCTTCGACGACGCCGTCTTCCCAGTCGAGACGCTCGAACTTGAGGAGACTCATCACGTCTTCGTTGACCTTGCGGCCGGCGCGGATGACCAGCTCGTTCGTCTTAGCGTCACGGAGCGACCTGGTCTTCAGACCCTCGATGAGACCGAAGATACGCTTTCCCCGCTCCTTCTTGAGACGCTTCAGCGCGGTCCGCGCCTCGGATCTGATCTTATCGATCTCCTTCTGCACGACCTTCTTGCCGCGCTCATCCCTGGCGCGTCGTGAGAAGAGAACCGTATCGATGACAATGCCCTTCATGCCCGGAGGCGCTTTGAGCGACGTGTCCCTCACGTCGCCGGCGCGGTCTCCGAAGATCGCCCTCAACAGGTTCTCCTCGGGGGTCAGTTCGGTCTCGCCCTTGGGCGTCACCTTGCCGATCAGGATGTCGCCCGCGGACACGCGCGCGCCGGGCCGCACGAGGCCGCTCTCGTCGAGGTTCTTCAGCCGCTCCTCGCTGACGTTCGGGATCTCCGGAGTGAACTCCTCCATGCCCCGCTTCGTCTCGCGGACCTGAGATTCGAACTCCTCAATGTGTATAGACGTAAGGCGGTCGTGTTTCAGGATCCGTTCGGACACCAGGATCGCGTCCTCGAAGTTGTAGCCCTCCCACGGCATGAATGCGACGAGCAGATTGGCGCCCAGAGCCAGCTCTCCGTCCCTCGTGGACGGCCCGTCCGCGATGACGGCACCGGTCTCCACGCGCTGCCCGACTCTGACCATCGGGCGCTGGTTGATGCACGTGTTCTGGTTCGTCCGCTGGAACTTCCTGAGCGAGTACTCGTCCACCGCCTCCGAACCGTCCAGAGTGTCGCTGTGGCGGATGCGGATATGCTGGGCGTCGACCTCTTCCACGACACCCCCGTGCGTTGCGGTCGTGACAGCGCCGGAATCGACCGCGACGCGGTGTTCGATGCCGGTACCCACCAGCGGTGCTTCCGTCTTGACGAGAGGAACGGCCTGCCGCTGCATGTTCGAACCCATCAGCGCTCGGTTGGCGTCGTCGTGCTCAAGGAAAGGAATGAGAGCCGCGGCCGCAGACACCAGCTGCTTCGGGGAGACGTCCATGTAATGGATGTCCTCGCGCGCAACCATCGGGAAGTCGTCCCTGTGGCGAGCCAGAAGCGTCTCATCCCGGATCTTCCCCTTTGAGTCGAGTGGCTCACCGGCCTGAGCGATAATGTAGTGGTCCTCTTCGGACGCCGTCAGGAACTTGACTTCGCTCGTGACCGCGCCCTTCTTCATCTTGTAGTACGGCGTCTCGATGAAGCCGTAGTCGTTGATCCGCCCGTACGTCGAGAGCGAGCTGATGAGACCGATGTTCGGCCCCTCCGGCGTCTCGATCGGACACATGCGACCGTAGTGACTGTAGTGCACGTCCCTGACCTCGAACCCGGCTCGCTCTCTCGTGAGACCGCCCGGACCGAGCGCGGAGAGTCTCCGCTTGTGCGTCAGCTCGGCCAAGGGATTGGTCTGCTCCATGAACTGCGAAAGCTGATTGCTGCCAAAGAACGCGCGGACGACGGCCGATATGGGTCTGGAGTTGACCAGCGTGGCCAGGTCCAGCTCGTCGGCGTCGCCGGTCGACATGCGGTCCCTGATGACCCTGACCATACGCGAGAGTCCGGCGGAGAGCTGATTCTCGAGGAGCTCGCCCACGGACCGCACGCGCCGATTGCCGAGATGGTCGATGTCGTCGACCTCGCGCTCGCCCTTGACGACCTCCAGCACTGCCCTGATGGTCTCGATGAAGTCGCGGTGCGTGAGACACACGGTGTCGAGCGGTATGTCCTCGTCGGAGATGCTGAGCTGGCGGTTGATCTTGTAGCGGCCGACGTTCTTGAGGTCGTAGCGGTTTGGGTCGAAGAACATCCGGTTGACCAGCTCGCGCCCGGCGTCTATGGACGGGAGATTGCCGCCCTTCATCGTCTTGTATATCTCCTGAAGGGCCTCTTCCTCCGAGTGTGTCTTGTCACGCAACAGCGTCGCCTCGATGACCTTGAGGTCGACGGCGTCTATCTGGACGAGCTCGATCTCCCGGATACCGGCCTTCCTCAAGAGCTGGATGACCGTCGAAGTGAGCTTCTCGTCGTTCTTGACGACGATCTCCTTCGTGTCCGGATGCTTGTAGGTCCTGGCGACTATCCGCCCGACCAGTTCGGCGTCTCTCTCCTCGTCCTTGCGGGCGAGAATGCGGGCCTTCTCGACCACGCGAACGTCGACAGTGGCAAGCCCGATATCTCTAAGGGCCTTGACGTGCTTCGGCCCGATGACGTCGCCGGGCTCACACACGACCTCACCGGTCTCCTCGTCGACCACGCGGGCGGCGGACAGCCTGCCGCACGGCTCGGTGGCGCGCGATGGCCTGCCAGAGGGGAGTTCCACGGTCTCCATCTCGTAGAAGAGTCCACGGATGTCCTCGTCGCGTGAGTAACCCAAGGCGCGCAGGAAGGTCGACATCCTGAACTGGTGGCGCCTGTCGGTCCGGATGAACATCTCGTCCTTGATGCCCATGCGGACCTCGACCCAGGTGCCGCGGTACGGGATTATTTTCGCGAAGTAGAGCCTCGTCCCGTTCGGGTGGATCTTGTCCTGGAAGAAGACTCCGGGCGACCTGTGGAGCTGGCTGACGATGACCCTCTCCGCGCCGTTGACGATGAACGTTCCGCGCACGGTGATGAGGGGGATGTCGCCGAGGTAGATCTCGGCCTCCTCGGCCTCGAGGAATCTCCGCGGTCCCTTCTCCCTCGGCTCCCACCTGACGAGTCTCAGCGTCGCCTTGAGCGGCGCCTCGAACGTCAGGTTGCGTTCGCGGCATTCCTGGAGCGTGTGCTTGGGCTGCCCCAGCCGGAACCCATTGTACTCGAGGGTGTATGTCCCCTGATGCCCTTCCACGGGGAAGAACTTCTTGAAGATCTCATCCAGTCCCGAAGCCTCCCCGTCGTACGATCTACCGCTGCCAAGACACGCCTTGAAGGACGCGAGCTGCACGTCCAGCAGGTTCGGCATGGGCAGTTCCTGATCGACCGGGAACTTGGAGAAGGTCTTTCTCTCTACGACTCGGGGTCCGATCAATGTTCTCTCACCCTCCATCCGGTGATAGATGCGCTCGTTGCCACAGGCATCCGCACTTCCAGAGAATCCCCGACCGGGGCGGCGCCGCGCCGCCAAGGCGGTCGGTACTGCTCGTGCCAGACCCCGCGGTCTCGAGCTCGAGAGCTCCAAGGCGGAACACCGGTGACCCGCTGCCCGCTGTGACCGCGAGGGCCCGGCACTTGCACTACTTGAGTTCGGCCTTGGCTCCGGCCTCCTCGAGCTTCTTCTTGACTTCCTCGGCCTCGTCCTTCGAGACTTCCTTCTTCACGACCTGGCCGGGGTTGTCCACGATGTCCTTGGCCTCCTTGAGACCGAGGTCGGTTACCTGACGGATCACCTTGACGACCTGGAACTTCTTCTCGCCGGTCTCGGTGAGGACGACGTCCCACTCCGTCTTCTCCTC
>JAUWLR010000060.1 GCA_030613615.1 Candidatus Eiseniibacteriota bacterium | reverse complement strand
GTCGACCGCCGAGTGTACGAGTCACTCGCTTCACACTACGCCCATCTTGCAGGAGACGCGGGCGCGGTGAAGCGCATCGCCAAACGCCTGAACCGGATCAGTGATTGGTGCGTCCTGGGCCCGTTCGACAACACGTCCGGGTGCGGGCATCGCAAGGACCACGCGGATGCGAAGTACGTGCTTGAAGCTCCGTACGTGGGGAAGTTCGGTCAGCACATCAACTGGCTCAACCCCGATCTGATCGGGCTCGATCGCTCCATTACCCCGACGAACTACTTCCACAAGCAGTACAACACGACGGCCTACATCCGAACGGTGGTGGAGGTCAAGGAGGTGGGTACGTATCTCATCTCCGTCGGGCACGTGGGAGCGATGGAGTTTCGCATCAACGACGTGGTCGTGCATGAGGGGAGCCGTCTCGCCGGGGGAGAGGAGATCCTCCACTGGTATGTCGATCTTCCGGTCAAGTACAACCTGCTGTCCTTCAAGCTCTCGAATCGGTGGACCGACGGCTCGGTTTCATGCGCCATTTCCAGAACGGACGGGTCGGCCGTGCGTGGCGTCGCTTTCGAGCCTGGCCGGCAGATGAGCCACTCGCCCAGAGCGGACCTCAATGTCACGCCCGTCAGGGCCGACTTCCTCAAGGAGATCGAGGAACTTCAGGTCTCCAACCCGGATGACACAGAGGCTCAGTTCTGGAACCTGTTTCGGGTACAGAGCTACGCGGAGCCAGACAGCGCGGTCGCGCTGTGCGACTCCCTGGCCGGACGCTTCCCGGATTCCGCGCTGATGCAGCTGGCCATCGCAGAGGCGTACGGCGGAGCCGGCGAGGAGGACCGCAGGAGGCAGCTGAGCGAGGGAGCGGCCGAGCTGGCCCCGGACCTGGCGCCTGCGGTTCTGTTCGTTGCCGCGCAGAACCTGGAGAAGAAACGCTACGCCACGGCGAGAACGGCGGCGGAAGCGGTGCTCATGAGGTCCCCGACGTGCCGCGCGGCCATCGACGTGAGGCTGGGCTGCCTGCTCAACGAGCAGAAGCTCGAGGAGCTCAAGAGCGCGGCCGAGCAGGTCACGGAGAGCCTGGACGACGATCCAATCGGGTACTCGTATCTGGCCCGGCACGCCGGCGCGCTTGGTATCAGCGCCGAAGAGAAGCGCTACACACGGAAGATGATCAAGCGCATGCCAACGCACTCGGCCATAGTAGCGAAGTACCTGGAGAGCGCGGAGGAGCAGGAGTACGCGGAGATGGAGAGGGAGCTGCGCCGGTTCATGGAGCTGGTGCCCGACTCCGCCTTCCTCAGAGTGTCCTACGTGCAGCTCCTGCTGGCGAGAGAGAAGCTGGACCGGGCGTGGGACGTTATCACCGAGAGCCTCCGCAGCTTCCCTCAGAGTATCTCTCTCATCCGCCACCGGTCCCTCTTTGTTGAGGGCGGCTATGACTTCGACCAGTCAGCGGTCCCTGCTCTGTTCCCCGACGGGAAGAGGACGCTCACCATCGACGAACTCAGAGTCATGTTCCCTGACGGGAAGATCCCCACGAGGGTGATCACACTGCAGGACGTTGACGAGACGCAGCTCTGGTTTCGCGCGTACTCCGGCCTCCGTGCGGCCGACATCCTCGAAGACGCCCTGGCGATCGACACGGGGAGCTTCGAGATCAGGGACAAGATGCGCTCGCTCAGGGGCAAGCCGTCCTATCGCACGTTCATGCCGGACCCCGACATCCAGGCCATCCTCGAGGCTCGCGTGGATCCCGACGCGTACGACGGCGAAGACGCGGTCGTCCTTGTCGAGACGAAGCGCAGGCTCGCATTCGACGAGCATGCCAGCATCAGGGACTACTGCGTTGCTATCCAGGTGCTCAATGAGGAGGGGATACGGCGTTGGGAGAACTACGGCCTGAACGTGAGCCCGTACGCGAACGACATCGTGATCCTGGAGAAGAAGACCATCAAGCCGGACGGAACGGAACACGAGGCGGAGAGCTCGTCATCGGGAGTGCTCTTCACGAATGTCGAGCCCGGCGACGTCCTCTTCCTTCACCACCAGATGACCACTCATGTGACGGGAGCTCTTTCCGGCAATTTCTGGGACTCACACCTCTTCTCCTTCAAGAATCCCTGTCTTGAGTCGAAGTACGTTCTCATCGCGCCGCTGGACAGCGACATTCCCTTCAGGATGCACAACGAGGCTGCTTTCGCCGAGTCCATCGATTACAGAACCGAGAGATTGAAGGACGGGTTCGAACTGCAGGAGTGGTGCTTCAGGAACCCCCCGAAGATCGACTGGGAGCCCGGGGCGGTCCCGGCCCGTTCCTATGTACCCTGGATCGACGTGACGACAATTGGAAGCTGGGAGACGGTTGCCGAGTGGTACGCCGACCTCGCGGACGGACAGGCGGAGCTGACCAGGAAGGTGCGGCAGAAGGCTGCGGAGCTGGGCGAGGGGGCGGACAGCGACGAAGACAGGATACGGAGCATCCTCAGGTTCGTGGCCGACGACATAACGTACCAGTCCATCCCGTTCTTCCAGAGCGCCCATGTCCCCCGTGAAGCGGACGAGGTGTTGACGGACCGGTTGGGCGATTGCAAGGACAAGTGCACGCTCATGATCGCGCTGCTTGAAGCGGCCGGCATCTCCGACTGCGACCTCGCGCTCGTGACCCCGGGATCGGACGCCGGCATCGCCTACTTGCCCTCGCCCCGCTTCTCGCACGTGGTCGTCCATCGTCCTCTCCCTGACGGCACTTCGCGATGGTACGACCCGACCGTGCGCTTCCCTGATCCCGACCAGATCCCGAGAGCTCTGGCCGGCGTGCCGGCACTGGGCACCAGGAGCGGAGAGAAGGACCTGTCCGTGATTCCCACGCCGGGTCCGTGCGAGCACCCGCGGCGGATGAGCTCACAGGTCGCGTTGTCCGCGAACGGCGATGCGAGAGTGTCGAGAAGATCATCGTACTCGTCGATCAACACAACAAGTTCGATGCGAACGCGTCTGATGTCGGTGTCCCAACAGGACATCGAGGACGAGGTGCTGACGGGACTGGCAGTGAGCTGCCCGGGCGCGGAGCTGGTTTCCCTCGAGGTGTCCGGCATCGACGAACCTGACAGCTCACTGGTCTACGACTATCTCTTCGAGGCTCCCAGCCTCCTCGTCCCGACGGGCGGGATCATCTCGGGCACTCTCCCAACCGACAGTCGGCTCACCAAGCTCTTCGGCGCCATAGTCGCCAAGAAGGAGCGGAGCAGTCCGATCGACCTCCACGCTCTCGGCATGTGCGAGAGCTCTCGGACCTCCATCGAGTACCCTCCCGGCTTCGGACTCGTGGCCGTTCCGGAGGATCGGGAGTACCGGTTCGATGACTGCCTCTACTCGACACGGTACGAAACCTCCGGCAACTCACTGTGGATCGAGCGGGAAACCGTCATCGCGGGGGACCGTGTGGAGCCGGGGCGCTACAATGAGTTCAAGGCATTCCTCGATGGCATCCTCCAGGACATGAGGACGCCGATGCTCTTCCAGAAGCGATGACATTGCCTCGTCTCCTGCCGCTCCTGCTCGCCCTCAGCGTGCTCGCTCCAGCAGCGAGCGCACATGCGAACGTCGTGATCCGTTCTCGAGTGGACGACGGTCCGTGGCTCACCGCTCCGAGTGTCTATCCCCTCAAGGGGCAGAGGATCTCGCTTGGCGTCGACGAGATCCCGGGAGCCGCTATCCGCTGGTATCGGATCATCCCCGAGCTGTCCAGGAACTACCAGAACGCGAACCAGCCGTGGGAGGACCGGCCCTACGAGTGGACGGGCCACGCTAAGATAGAATACCGCAGGGAGGAGCTGACGAAGCTCCGCGGCCGATGGGAGATCGAGCCCTTCCGCGTGATCGGCAGGATCAGCTTGTGGGAGAAACTTCGCTCCAGGTTGCGACGGATCTCGTGGCGCTTCGGAGGACCGCAGTACGAGTACCGGGACGTCGGGAGCTTCTGGTTCCAGGCGGAGGTGGAAGTGGGGGGGAGGACTCAGCACTCGCCCGGGATCGAGGAGTCCGACGCGAAGGGGCTGTCGCCCTCGGTGTTCCGCGTCTCGATACGAGAGGGCGAGGGGTACCTGGGGTACGTCGCCTCGTTCCTCAACGTGCCAGGGATCTTCGGATCAACCGTTTACCAGAGTGCCAACTACATCGGCGTGGATTGCGCCGATGTGCTCGTCGCGGCCCACGCCAGGTGGGCCGGTCGCTCTTCCTCGCGGGACTACAACGTCGCCATGCTCGTGGACGAGCTCACACGCGTCGCGGAGTTCGAGCTGAAGAGAGGGAATCCGGACGTGGAGCTCAAGTGGGGAAGCGACGTGTATCCCGGCGACCTCATAGCGGTACGCTATCGAGGCCACCGTCAGTACGGGCACATCGGGGCGCTTCACTCGGACCTGAACCGCAACGGGGTCCTCGACCGGTGGGACCTGGTGCTGCACGCGGGGCCCGCACCGCTGCACTACTCTCCGGTGAGGTCCGGGGGGTTCGCGGGGCACGTGGTCGTGTTGAGGTTTGCCGGGACGGTGCCTCAGTAGCACCGCGGGCCTCCCAGCACGAGTTCGAGTCTCGTCGGCCCCGCCATGAGTCGAGAAGGTCGCTGGGGGATGCTCCGGCGGCCTTCTTCAGTCCGTGGCCGCCATCTGTTGTAGCAAAGCCAAAGTGTCCTCTTAACTGCAGAGCATAAATGTCCTCTAGGTCTAAGGAGCTGGTCTTGATGCCAGATAGACCTGGATCATGTGCTTTGCCCCCTTGGGATCGCCCTTGCGCCTCCTTTTCCACGAGCGGACGGGATCTCTGAGCTCTGTTGGAGGGTGAGCAGCTATTCGGTTGCCTTGGTACCAGATGGACCATGCACCGTCGAGGTGCTGCTTGACGAGGACCTTTGCTTTGGCATAGCTCCTGCGCGGCTTTCCCGGTGGGATGTCTATGATGAGTCCTCCCAGCCGCACGCAGTTGTCGTTGGTGACGGTGGCTTCGTATGCGAAGGCGAGCTTGAGATACCTGTCGCGTTTGGAGACTCTTCTGAAGGCTGAGCCTTTTAGCTCGGGCATCTTTGCGAAGCGGTTGTTGTATCGGTCGATGAAGACCTCTTTCAGCCAGCGGTTGGCGTCTTCGATGTTGTTGATGCCATGGAACTCGAGTTCAGCAATGAGGCGATCCTGAAGGACTCCGAAGCTCCTTTCGACCCTTCCCTTGGCCTGCGGGGAGTGGGCGGGGATAGGAGTGATTCCGAGGTCTTCGAGTACTCTTCCGACGTGCGTGGGGAAGCGTACGCCCATGATCTCTTCCTCGATGCTCCAGTGGTCGTCGGGACGCTCATGGATGCTGTGACGGTCCTGGTAGACGGAGATAGGGGCTCCTTGGCGTTGTATGACCATGTCCAGGAGCCTGAGGTAACCGACTGCGGACTCGTGAGCCACGAAGAGCGCGCCGAGGAGCCTGCTGTCGGCATCGTCGATTGCGCCCATGAGACAGCATGGAGGCCGATCGGGACCGAACCAGTGATGAGGACTGCCGTCCCATTGCATCATTATGCCGGCCTTCGGTTTGCGTGGCCGTCTCGAGCGGTGCTTGCGAGGACGGCGTTTGCGTTTGGGCGGTTTGCCGGCGGAGCGCAGGATGGAGCGGACGGTCTCGCGGCTGACCATGATGTCGTCCTGTTCCTCGAGCATCTCGGTGAAGTGAGTGTCGTTGAAGTTGTCGTAGTCCTGCTCGTGCAGGTGAAGGATGCGCGTCCTGAGATCCGGGTCGATGGCATTGGAAGCAGGTCTGCCGCGGCGCCTGTGGGCCAGTCCCGCAACGCCCTGCTCCCGGAACCGCCGGTAGACACGCCTGGTATGACGGTAGCTGATCCTGAGTACTATAGCGGCTTCTCTCAAGGTCATGGATCCCTTGCTGACCTCGCCAAAGACCTTGGCCCTGTGGGCCTCCTCTTGACTCAAAATGATGTCCCCTCTCATGTGCACCCCTCCTTGGGGCACATTCTACCACTGCAGTCGGAGAGGACATTTTAGCTTTGCAGTTAGAGAGGACATTTACGCTTAGCTTACACACAGGAGGGGGCCCCACTCTTGACCCAAGCCTCCTACTACTGGTATTATTTGGTTTGAGGTAGACCTCCAGAATCCCCAGAGTGGGTCACCGTGTGCACGGTCTGACCGCCTGCGCCCCGCGCTGAGCGTGACGACGATCGAATCCTCCGAAAGTTGCAGCTCTTGCGCGCGGCCCGGGCCGGGTTTCTGCCGATTCGGCGGCTCACCCGCGGTCCTGGGAGATCTCCAGATGAGCGCTCGACCCGGGTTCATTCACTTGCTGCAGCAGGTTGGGGTCTCCGCCCTGGCCGTGTTGGTCGTGGTCCTGAGCCTGGAACTCACCGTTCGAATCGTGCGGCGCCTGTCGCCGCCGGAGCGTGCCGAGACCCGATCGGTCGACTCCATCACCTGCGACCGGGATTCGCTCCTCGGCTGGATCTTCCCCGCGTCATCCCGAGGCCTCTTTCGGGCCGGGCCTCACCCGACACCCCTGGAAACGAACGAGCTGGGACTGAGGAACCCCCCGATCAATCTCGGGCGCGAGCCCTGTTTGAGAATCCTCGTCCTAGGCGACTCGTACGCGTTCGGCTGGGGTGTTCAGAAGGACGAGGCGTTTCCGCGGCAGCTGGAGGCGATGGTCGTGGAGAGGTACCCCGGCGTCTCCGTCGAGGTGCTGAACGCCGGGGTGCCCGGCTACGGGCTCTACCAGCAGCGCGCCATGCTCGAGCGCATGCTTTCCCATGTTGAGATTGACATCGTCGTCTCCACGTTCAGCCTCGCGAACGACCCTGCTGACGATCTCCGCATCCTGCGATTCGCGCCCGACCGTCTCACGGACTACTCGCCGGAACTGAGCAGGAGGAACCCGGTCCTCGCGTGGGTCATGGGAAGGAGCGCGCTCGCGAGGTTCGTGGATCGCAGGACCTCGGCAATGCGTTTCAAGATCGCAAACTCAAGCGGGGAAGCCGTTGATGCCGCGACGAAGTGCATGAACGAGCTTCTGTCCACCTGCGCGGAGCACGGTCTCAGGGTGCTTCAGGTCTCGATTCCGCATCGGTCGGAGATAGCAGGTGGCTGGAAGGCACGGCTTGTCACGTCACTGTCCAAACGAGCGCGCGACATGCAGAACCGCGTGGCTGAGCAGCACGGAGTCCGGACAATCGACGCCATGGAGACAATGCTGGCCGTCGCGGACTCCGCAGAGACATACCTGTTGAACGATTCCCACTGGGCGCCGGACGGACACAGGGCAGTGGCCGAGGCCGTGCTTGATGCCCTCCCCGAGGAGTGGCTGCGGGCGCCGGAGTGAACCGCCCTAATCCGAGGGAAGCCACCCGGCCACGTACTGAGGCGGGACTCTGATGACCTCAAACAGGGACGCGATGTACCGTCCTTCATCACCAGCCTGAGCGGGGTTGATGTACTCCCATACGATCTCGTGCTCGGGCGTCACCTCGATGGCGCGCCCGCGATCGGTTTCGCTTATCAGCGTGTTGCCGTTCGGCAGCCGCTGGTTGGACCCGCACTGCGGGGAGAAGAAGACGTTGTCCGCGTCTCCCTTGTACGCCCAGACGATTTCTCTGGTGATGGGATCGAACTCCATGATCCTCGACGCGCCCCGGCTGCCGCCGTTGTCGAAGATGAGCATGTGGCCGTTGTCGAGGACCGTCGGCTGATGCTGTTTGAGCCACGGCCCCTCCACTCCCCACACGACCAGTTCCCTCTCCATGTCGATCACGGCGATGTTGTCGAGTTCCCGGATGCAGATGAGGACATTCCCCTCGCGGAACGCGGAGTGCCGATCGGCCAGCCTTCCGTCCAAGACCTCGACCGTGTTCGTGTGGAAGATGTCACCGGATTCCTTCATGCCCTCCAGCAGGTCCTGCCTGCCGGCTCTCTCGATCGCCTCGAGCTGCGAGACGCGCTCGAGCTCGTTGCCGTCGGCGTCCAGCACGACGATGAACTCCTCGAGAACCGGGCTGTCCAGGTGGATCCTGGGCACGATGCGAGGCTCTCGCAGGAGGACGTAGATGCGCCCGTCCTCCATCACGTCGAGGTCGTGGTGGAATCCCCCGAACTGCGCCCAGATGAGCCGCGAGTCCCTGTCCACCTTGATCATGGCATGCCCGTCGAAGATGGCCAGAACGTCGCCGTTCTCGAACAGGTACGCGCGACGCCAGAACCCCGAGCCCTTGCTGGACCTCGGGAGCTCACCACCCGGACCGGCGCGCCATGCGTCCAGGAAGCTGTGATTCCACTCGTGGAGCACGTTGCCGCGCATGTCCATCAGAGTCGCGCCCGCCGTGTGCCCGGACGTGTAGAAATTGAGGCCGTCCCACGTCCTCGTCTCGTTGTAGACCGTAACGCCCGAGACATCGGGCGCCTCGGTCGAGCCGGCGAGATACCCGAGCGACTTCAGGCGCTCCATCTCCTCCAGTTGCTCGCTCGTGAGTGCGCCCTCGTGCAGCGGATGCCAGCGCCCGCCGGGCTCCTCCCACTGCGCCAGACCGGCGGAGCCGTCGGCGTCCCCGGAGCCGTCGCCACCACCGCACCCACCCAGAAGGGCCGCGCACAGGAAGCCGGTCAGGATGACTCGCGTCCCGCCGGCGCTTACGATGTCTCTCAAGTCGTCCCCCCGGACCTTAGTTCCTCCAGAAGAATGCGCGTTGCAAGCTCGGGGTCGGCCTTCCCGCCTGTTCGCCCCAGTACCTGCCCGACGAAGAACCGCATGAGTTTCATCGTCCCCGCGTGGTAGCGCGCCACTTCGTCCGGATGTGCGGCGAGCACCTCCCGGACCAGTGACCTCAGGGCGTCCTCGTCAGACACCGTCCTGAGATCCAGCGTCTCCACAAGCTCGTTGACCGGCTGAGTCGACTCCATTGCGGCCTCGAACAGCCGACGGGCGGCCGGCTCGCTCACCTCACCGAGCAGGCGCAGCGCGATCACATCCGCCAGACGCGACGGCAGAGCGGAGGCGCCGTCCTGCCCGTCGGTCGGGCCGCGCGACTCCGCCCGCGCCGACAGTTCCGCAAGCGTGATACCGCGCTCGTTGAGATGGCCAGCGAGGATCACCATCACCCAGTTGCTGACGGTCTTGGCGGCGCTGGGAGGCGCGTCGGGTCCCAGTCGTTTCAGCAGAGCGCCGACCGTGCTCTCGTACAGGCGGAGCATCGAGGGCTCCGCCGTCAGCACGAACGCGTCATACTCCGGGATCGCGTAGACCTCGACCAGACGCCGACGCGACGCGCCCGGCAGTTCAGGCATCGACTTCCTCAGGCGCTCGAGACGGCGCTCGTCGATCTCGAAGTCGACCAGATCAGGCTCGGGGAAGTAGCGATAGTCCGATGCGCCCTCCTTGGAACGCATGGGAACGGCACGCTCTCTTGATTCGTCCCACAGGAGCGTCTCGTGAACGACCTTCCCACCGTCCCGCAGCACGCGGGACTGTCTGTCGGCCTCGTAGGCCAGCGCCTTGCGCACCGCCCTGAACGAGTTGAGGTTCTTGATCTCGGTTCGCGCCCCCATTTCCGTCGCGCCCCGCGGCCGGACCGAGATGTTGGTGTCGAAGCGAAGACTCCCCTCATGCATCTCTCCCGTGGTCACCCCGAGACAGACCAGGATCCTCCGAAGCTCGTTCAGGAACGCATCGGCCTCATCGATGCCCCTGAGGTCCGGGCGCGTCACGATCTCGACCAGGGGTACGCCGCAGCGGTTCATGTCGATGAGACTGCTGCCTCCATCACCGTGCTCCGAGTGTACGCTCTTGCCCGCGTCCTCCTCGATGTGGATCTGGTGTATGCCGACGCGCAGAATCCGACCTTCGAGCTCGATGTCGAGGTGCCCGTCTCTCGCCAGCGGCTCGGCGTGCTGGGTGATCTGATAGCCCTTGGGCAGGTCGGGGTAAAAGTAGTTCTTGCGGGCGAAGCCGGCCCGCTTCGAGATGGACGCGTTCAGGGCCAGCGCAACCGCGGTAGCCAGATCCACAACGGCCTCGTTGAGCACGGGCAACGCGCCCGGCATCCCAAGACACACGGGGCACGTGCGCGTGTTCGGCGACCCGCCCGTTTCGTTCAAGCACGCACAGAAGATCTTGGTGCGAGTCGCGAGCTGCGCGTGAACCTCGAAGCCTATGACGGATTCATACTCCAGTGCGACCTCCTACAGCCCGGGCGGGGTCGGGAACGCGCCCGAGGCGCGCTCGTAGGCCCGCGCCACCCGGAACATGACGGGCTCACGGAACTTGTCTGCCACTATCTGAAGCCCGACGGGAAGACCCGATGCGGAAAGCCCGCACGGGACCGACAGGGCCGGAAGACCCGCCAGATTGACCGGTACCGTGTAGACGTCGGACAGATACATGCTGACGGGGTCGTGGACCCGCTCTCCCAGTGCGAACGCCGTGGTCGGTGACGTCGGCGCGACCAGCACATCGACGGATTCGAAGGCCTTCTCGAAGTCCCGCGCCAGGAGCGTGCGGACTCTCTGCGCCTTCAAGTAGTACTGGTCGTAGTAGCCGGCCGAGAGCGCGTATGTCCCCAGCATGATCCGCCGTTTGACCTCCGCTCCGAACCCCTCGCTCCTGCTCATCCGATAGAGGTCATCGAGGTCCTCCGCACGGTCCGAGCGGTGGCCGTACTTGATCCCGGCGTACCGGGCCAGGTTCGCCGACGCCTCGGCGTCGGCCACAAGGTAGTACGCCGCGATGCCGAACTTGAGATGCGGGATGGAGATCGTCTCCACGGAAGCGCCGAGACCCCGGATGATCTCGACCGCGTCCCTGACCTTCTCCGCGACCGAGGGGTCCAGCCCGTCTGAGAAGTACTCGTCCGGGACACCCACGGCCAGCCCCTTGAGGTCGATCCCGGCGTCCCGCAGAAGGCGCGGCACCGCCTCGGCAGCGGTGGTCGAGTCCCGCGGGTCCTCCCCCGCGATGGTCTCGAGGAGCGCGGCCGCCCCCGCGACGTCTCGCGACATGGTCCCTATCTGATCCAGCGAGGAGGCGAAGGCGACAAGCCCGTATCTGGAGACCCGGCCGTAGGTCGGTTTGACGCCGACGACACCGCAGAATCCCGCGGGCTGTCGCACCGACCCGCCGGTGTCGGAGCCGAGGGCGAGCGGCACCTCTCCGGCCGCCACCGCGGCGGCCGAACCCCCACTCGAGCCGCCAGGCACCCGCCCGGTGTCCCAGGGATTGCGGGTGGCGCAGAACGCGGAGTTCTCGTTGGACGAGCCCATTGCGAACTCGTCCATGTTCGTCTTGCCGACGAGGATGGCGCCCGCGTCCCGGAGGCGCGACACCGCGGTCGCGTCGTACGGAGGTACGTAGCTCTCGAGCATCCGCGAGCCACAGGTCGTGGCGAGACCTCTGGTGGAGATGTTGTCCTTGACGGCGACCGGAACGCCGCACAGCGCGCCCTGACGCCTTCCGGCCGCGCGCCTCTCGTCTGCCACCACGGCCTCGGCGAGGATCTCACCGCGGTCACGGACGGTGACGAACGCGGACACGGCGGGTTCGACCCGCTCAACACGATCGAGCACCGACTCGGTGAGCTCCCGCGATGAGAAATCGCCCTCGAAGAGGCCCGCGCGTATCTGGGAGAATGTCAGTTCGTAGAGTTTCACTTCTTACCACACGTCGGCGCCCGGCCCTGCCCGGAGCGGCGCCTCAAGCCTACGCGCCGGGAGGGGAACGCTAGTCGTTGGGAAGGACGGCCGGTACCCGGAACGCATCTTCGTGCCTGTCCGGGGCATTGGCAAGAGCCTCATCGGGCGGGAGCATCTCGCCCGGCTCGTCGCCTCGGAAGACGTTGCTCCGGCGCAGGACACGAAAAGCCGGCTCGACACCGTCCGTGTCGACTCCCTCTAGTTCCTCGAAGAGGGCGAGAATCCCGTTCATCTCGGTCGTGAACGCGACCAGTTCCTCTTCTGTGAACGCGAGCCTGGCCAGCGCGGCCACGTGCTCGACATCACCTTTCTCGACCGCCACCTTCGTCCTCCCGTCAGTCCGAGATGACCTCCAGCTTCCCGTACCTTACCATGATGCGCTTCTCAACGTCATCGGCGAATCTGATGCGCGCTATGGCGTCACCCAAGGTCCCGGCGAGCTCCAGCACGACGCCCTCGCCCCACTTCGCATGCCGCACCCGCGTTCCCGGTCCGAACTCCGGCGCTTCCTGGGAGAAACCCTCGTAGTCGGGGAAGTCCGCCGCCGGCCCGCGAGCGGTCCGCCCCCGACGCCGGCCCGCGTGGCTGCGGAGCGACCCACCGAGGGACGGGTGCGCCCCGCGGCTGGGGACGGCGGAGAGAGACCGGGCCTCCAGATGCGACGGGTCGATCTCGTCCAGGAACCTGGAGGCCGAACGCAGGTCCATCACACCCGCCCGCCTCCTCGTGTCCGCGGCGAACAGGTGAAGCTCGTCCATCGCCCGGGTCATGCCCACGTAGAAGAGCCTGCGTTCCTCCTCGAGTTCATCATCGTCGCCGAACGCGGATTCGTGGGGCAGGAGCCCGTCCTCCATACCCGGGATGAGAACGACGCCGAACTCGAGGCCCTTGGCGTTGTGCAGGGTCATCAGCGACACGGCGTTCGCGCCGTCGCCCCACCTGTCGATGTTCGCGACCAGCGAGACAGTCTCAAGGAACGCGGACAGGCTCTCCTCACCGCTCGACTCAACGAACTCGCTCGCGGCCGACACAAGTTCCTGCACGTTCGCGATGCGCTGCTCCGATTCCTCTGTGCCGCTCCTCTTCAACCACTCGAGATATCCGGTATCCGCAAGCAGCCCCTCGAGAACGGTGTCCACCGGATCGTGCCCGGCTCTCTCGATCGCGCGCTTGAGCACGCCCGCCAGCGCCGCGGCCGACCCACGCGCCGCGGCGGGGAGCCCGTCGACCTCGGCGCTCAAAGCCAGAGCGGTAAGCAATGAGACTCGACGGTCGGCGGCGAACTCTGTCAGGCGTTCCAACGACCGCTCCCCGATCTTCCTCGGGGGGACGTTGATGATGCGAGCCAGGCTGACGGCATCGGCGGGGTTGGAGACCACTCGCGCGTACGCCAGCACGTCCTTGACCTCAGCGCGCTCGTAGAACCGCACACCTCCAACGATGTCGTAGGGGATGGACGCCCGCCGCAGGCTGTCTTCGATCACTCTCGACTGCGCGTGCGTCCTGTAGAGCACGGCGAATTCGTGGTAGCCGCGCGTCCCCTCCGCCGTCAGCTCGACGACGCGGTCCCTGATGGCGTCGGCCTCCTGATACTCGTTCGAACACCTGACGAGCGCCACCTTGCGCCCGCCGTCTCGCTCGGTCCAGAGCTTCTTGTCCTTGCGCCGCTCATTCCTGCTGACGACGTCGTGCGCCGCTTCCAGGATGTTCCCGGTGGACCTGTAGTTCTGCTCGAGCCTAAGCACGCGGGCCTCCGGGTG
>JAUWLR010000178.1 GCA_030613615.1 Candidatus Eiseniibacteriota bacterium | reverse complement strand
GCCAGCCCCTCGAACGCCTTCGGGAAGGGCTCAAGCGACGCGGACAGCACGCCCGCTCCCACCTGACCGACACCGGGCTCGCGGTGCGCGACGCCGGTGTCGATGAACGGCAGGATGTTCTTCTCTATCACTTTGACGACGTCGATGCCGGTCGGCGTGCCGCGGAAGTCCAGGTACGGAATCTGATAGACATTGTTCTCCGCCGCCGTGATCTCGTACATCTGCTTCGTATAGGAAACGGCGTCGGCGGCCGAGCCACCGACGAACTGCACGATGGCGGGCGACGCCGCTATCGCGAACCCGCCCAGCCCGTTGGTCTCCGTGATGGAACTGTCGCCGATGTCCGGGTTGGCGTCCTCCTTCGTGAAGCCGGGGAAGAAGAGCGCGTCCGGCACGTCGGCCGGGCCAGTGAACCACTCACCACCCGTGCCGGCGAGCTGGATGCCTAAGTCGGTGCCGTTTCTGGTCATCGCGACTACGATGCTGCTGCCGTCCAGCCCTCGCGCCGGGTCGAGCGTCGCCTTGCACGCCGGCATGGACAGGTTCAGGAAGAAGTGGTCGTTCCCGTTGATGAAGTCGAGGACGCGCGCCGCGGTGTCGCTGTCGCTGCAGGACTGGACGATCGCGGGCGCGAGCACGCGGTAGAGAAGCGACGTGGCGGCGCGGTTCCTGTTGTGGACCTCGTCCCCCATGTGAAGCGCCTGCGCGATAATGTTCTTGAGGTCGATGGGACCGGTGATCCTGAGCGCGCACTTGAGCGATGGGTAGAGGATGTCCGCCATCCACTGCAGCTTCTCGATGACCTCGGCGCTATAGGCGCCGTAGCGGAGGACACCACCCAGCCCCTCGTTCATCGTGCAGTAGGCGCTGTTCCCGAACTCCTCGTTCGTCACGACGAACACGGGCATCGAGGGCGTGACGATGCCCGCCATCGGGCCCACCGTCTCGTGCTCGTGACAGGGCGCGAACTCAATCTCACCTGAGGCCGCGAGATCCTCTGCCTCCGCAGGCGTTGCCGCCCTCCCCTCGTAGATGAGCCCGCCCATGACCGCGCCGCGCATCGGCCCGCACATCCGCTCCCACGTGATGGGCGGCCCCGCGTGGAGGAAGAGGTTCTCCTTCATGCCGGGAATCACGTTGAGGGCGACGTCGAGCCCGATCAGCTGAGGCATACCGCGCAGGATGATGTCCATCACCCGCTCGTTGGCGGTGGCGATCTCGGCGGCGTGCTGCTGAATGATGCGCCGTGCCTCGTCGCTGACTTTGATCGGCGGCTTCCAGTCGACCTGGACCGCCTTCGTACCGACGCGGTCGAGGCTCTCCTTGAAGGAAGGAAGTCCTATGTTGATGACCCTGAGTTCGGAATCAAAGAGGTCCCTGATGGACATCGATTACTCCGTCTTCCCGCTCATGAGCGGCGTCGGGCGGCCGTCGTTCGGCGTGGGCGCCGGTGCCGACGTGCCGATACGCAATGTCGCGCCTTCGATGTAGTCGCCTGTGACCTCGTACCTCACGTGGCCGGTGTCGGGGGCCCAGTCCCAGAAGTCGCTGATGTTGGCGACCACGATGTCTATTGCGGAGGGCCAGGAGAGGTCCTCCAGCGCCACTCCCGCCTCGAAGTAGTCGCTGTTGCCCGTGATGTTGACGTACTCGTAGTCTGCAACTACCCCCCAGGCGGTGCTGTCGTTCCAGGCCGCAATGACGTCCCCCTCCAATCCGACAAGCGCCAGATAGTCCGCGCCAATGTCATTCGGCGCATAACCGAAACCCGAGGCTTCACTCATTCCCGTCAGTGTGTCGCAGTCGGTGTCGAGAAAGAGGCCGCAGTCCAGAGGATAGGCGTGGGGATCCACCCAGCCTCCGTACATCTCGACACGGAACTCGAGCAGAGTCTCCGTGCTCCTGACGGCAATGCTCTTCACGTTGCAGTCGCGGGCTTCGTCGCCGTCCTCGATGATCGTTCGCCACCTGCTGTGGACCGTGATGGTGTCGCTCGTCGTGGAATTGCCAACGTCGTCGTAGGCGGTGGCGTGTATCTGGTGAGCGCTCCCCAGTAGCGTGCATACGGCGTCCCAGGCGTACGCGTAGGGTGACGTGCTGTCACTCAAGGCGAGGGCGCCGTCGACGTAGAACTCGACAACTGCTACGGAGCGGCTGTCGGTGGCGTCCGCCACTACATCGACCGTACTGCCGATGACAGAATTGTCCGGCGGGTAAGTGATCGCGACGTCGGGACCATCGTTCTGCGCCCCGCTCGGGTTCGAGGTGGAGCTGCATCCGACGAGAATGACCGACACGAAGATTCCGCACACGATAACTGCAATGAGCCTCGAAAGCATCGCCGTTCCTCCCTGCGATTGTGCTGCGCCCGGCCCGGTCGCCGTCAGGTCAACGCCTGATGCCCCGAGCATCATCGTTCCGCTATCCATCTCACCGTGTAGCCGAACCCCGTCTCGGGACGGTCGGCACGGCACACCTTACTCGCCCGGCTCGTAGTCCCGGACGAGCTCACGAACGCAGACAGCGCCAACGCCAGCAGGGCGACCAACACGACGACGCCTGCAACAGCCGGTCTCCTGAAGCTCATCTCAGCACCTCCCCCTCTCGGCAGCGAGTCCTGGATGCCGCACGGCCAGGGGCGCGCGCGGCGCGCGCCGCATCACTCCCCGGCGTCGGTCTTACCTGCACGGCGCCGGCGCGTCAGCCTCTCCCAATCGCTGCTCCGCGCCTCGATGACGTGTGACGCCAGCTTCCCCACGAAGACCACGAGCACGCCCACGCCCAGCAGCAGATAGACCATCGTGAACACCTTCGAGGCCGGCGTCGTCGGCGCGAGGTCACCGTAGCCGACCGTCGTCAGCGTCGTCACGCTGAAGTAGAGCGAGTCCAGCACGCTCCAGCCTTCCACGCCGCGGTAGAAGAGCGTCCCCAACAGCATCAACACAACGGCGAGCGCGAAAAGCCCCCTGAACTCCGGGTCCTTGAGCCCGCGCCAGACCCCTCGGAAGAAGCGCGTGAGTATCAGCAGAAATGCGATCAAGGACTCCTCCATTTCTCAATTGGCCGCTGCGAGCCCGGGCGATTGGTTCCCTCGCGGCCTACCGCGCCGCCAGCCACTTCACTACGTACCCGGCCTCTTTGCACGCCGCGGCGTTCGTGCGAGGGACCACGGCGCCGGCGTCGGTCAGCTCCTTCAGGACGACGCTCCTGTTCTGCGGGTCCTGGTCGGTGCCGGTGACCGAGCAGATGACGATGACCTTGTCAGACGCATCAGCGATGACGTCCGCAAGTTCCGCGGACGGGTCCGGATGCGAGCCATAACCCAACACCACGTCCAGCAGGATGACTGCGGTCTCCGGGTCATCAACCTCGTCGGCGATGCGCTGCTTCCGGAGCGAGTAGTCTATCATGGGATGCGGCCGTCCGACCGTGAACTCGTCCGCGCCGAAGTCTATCACGGTGTTCTTGGCGGTCATGAGCGGGTCGCTCAGCCTGTGCGCCCCCGCCGTTGGCACGTTCGAGGCGATCTCCGACATCACGTCCGCGAACAGAATCTGCGCCTCCGCCGCGAACGTCCCGCCGCTCATGAGAGCACGCACGTACTTCTGGTCGTCGGTGCAGCGTCGCGCCAGAAGCTCGGTCCTGTCCCAGATCGCGGCGTCGCGGGACTCGAGCGTGACGTTGACCTCGCGCGGGTCCTTCTCGCGCCAGAGCGCGACCGCCTTGAGCGCGGCTTCCTCGAGCGTGCGCGCGTCGCCGGGGCCCGCGGTCGCCGCACCTAGAAATGCGCGGACCACCGGCTTGTCGATGCCCTCGACGACCTCATTGATGCGATCGAGCACCGCCCCATCCGGCGGCTTCGAGACGAGCACGATGACGCGCGTCCCGTCGTCCTGCGCGAGCGCCCTCAGCCCGTCGATGAACGTGATGCCTCCCACTTCTTCCTTCACATCGCGGCCGCCGGTGCCGATGGCCTGGGAGATCCCGGCGCCCTCGTTCGAGATGATCGAGCTCACCTCTTGCAGGCCCGTGCCTGACGCGGCCACGATGCCGATCTCGCCGCGGTTGACCACGTTGGCGAACGCGAGGGGAATTCCATTGATGATGGCGGTCCCGCAGTCGGGTCCCATCACGAGGAGGTCGGTCGCGTGGGCGAACGCCTTGAGGTCGACCTCGGTCTCGATTGACACGTTGTCGGAGAAGAGCATGACGTTGAGACCTGATTCGAGCGCCCGCATCGCCTCGCGGCCGGCGTACCGACCGGCGACCGAGATGAGTGCGAGGTTCGCGCCGGGGACGACCTTGAGCGCGCCTTCGAGGCTCACGGGATGGAAGGTATCGTCGGCGCGGGTGCCACCTGAGCGCGCTTCCTTCAGGCGTTCGTCGGCGGCTTCGAGGGCGCGTGTGGCGGCCTCATCGGTCTCGGCCTG
>JAUWLR010000203.1 GCA_030613615.1 Candidatus Eiseniibacteriota bacterium | reverse complement strand
CATTGGCTATGCGCTGGCGACGCCGGCGCACGTCACCATCAAGGTCTACGACGTCTCCGGCCGCGAGGTCAGGACGCTCGTCGACACCGACATGGAGCCGGGACGCTACCAGGAGACGCTGGACGCCGCCGGCCTTGCGGGCGGCGTTTACTTCGCGCGCATGACGGCGGGTGACTACACAGAGACCAAGAAGCTCGTGCTTCTCAAGTAGCCGGGTGACCGGCCTGGCGGCCGGGAAGGCGGCACATCAGCCGGGTTACCGGCAGGAGAATCTTCTATGAAACGCACAGCGATCATCTGTGCCCTCGCGCTGCTGCTCGTGCCGTGCCTGGCGCAGGCCGACATCGCAGAGATCATGAGCTACCAGGGCGTGCTCCGTGACGGGAGCGGCGACCCCGTGCCGGACGGGAGCTACGATGTCACCTTCAGGATCTACGACGTCGAGGCCGCCGGCACCGCGCTCTGGACGGAGAACCAGACGCTCACCGCAACCGGCGGCATCATCAGTGCGCACCTCGGTTCTGTCACGACTCTGAGCACGCTGGACTTCGACGTCCCGTACTGGCTGGGCATCTCGGTCGAGGCCGGCGCCGAGCTCGTTCCGCGGACCGCCTTCACTACGGTGCCCTACGCTGCTCACGCCGGGTTCGCGGACACGTGCCTCGAGGGTGACAACGACTGGGGAATCAGCGGCGACAACATCTACCACGACGTTGGGTACGTGGGCATCGGGACGGTTACGCCGGGAGTGAGGCTCGATGTGCTCGCGGCTGACGAGCTGTGTGCGAGGTTCGTGAACGGTTCCAGTGGCAGCAACTTCGCCGTGAAGGCCACGAACTACGGCGGGACGGCCGGCGCGTTCTTCTCCGGCATGAATCCCGGGATGTACCCGGCCATTCCCGCGGCTGTGTTCGGGCGCGGGGCAACCGGCTACCGGGCCGGGCACTTCTCGTCCGAGGAACAGGACGGGATCTTCGTCCACAGTGTCAGTGGCAGGGCTGTTTACGCCGCATCGCCTTCGAACTACGCCGGCTATTTCGGCGGTGGTGGCCTGGGCGTCTATATCGAGGACCAACTTGAAACGAACGGGTTCCGGATGCAGCTGGGAGCGGCCGACAGCTACGTCCTGACATCCGACGTCGATGGGATAGGAAGCTGGCAGCCGGCTGGCACAGGCGCTGACAGCGACTGGACAATAGCCGGGACCGACATGTACTCCGGCGTATCCGGGCGCGTGGGCATCGGCCTGGCTACGCCCACGGCGAAGCTCGAGGTCTACAACGTCACGACGGAGGAGGCGCTGGAGGTGAAGCACGGCGGCGCAAGTGCCGGCCGCGTGGTCAACATCGAGCGGGTCAGCATGCCCAGTTCGGGCAACGATCTGCTGCAGCTCAAGATCCCGGCGGGTTCTCCCGCCACCTGCCAGTTCATCGAGGCGGAGAATGGGGGCACCGTCAACTTCGCCGTGGACGGTGACGGCTTTGTCAGGGCACTCGGCGGCGGCGAGTTCAGTGGACCGGTGAGTGTCACGGACGAGCTGGACGTGACGGGGTCCTCGGTGCACCAGGCGGAAGTCAGGTCGAGCGCTCTGACGCCCCTCACCAAGGTGCTGAGCGGCATCTCGACGGCCCTCGGTACCGGCGTCGACGCGGTCGGCGTCTACGGCGAGTGTGTCCCCGGTATCAACTATGGCATCGGAGGGTTGTTCACGGGCGGCTACATAGGCGTCAAGGGGACTGTGATTCCTGGGGAGGTCGGCAGCTACTACGGTGTGCGCGGACAGGCTAATGCGGGCAACGGCACCAACCACGGCGTCTACGGATCTGCGTCGGGCGGAGCGATCAACTACGGCGTCTACGGATATGCTTTCACCGGCACGCACTACGCCGGCTACTTCTCGGGCAACGCGCACGTCACGAACACGTTCACTGCCGGCATAAAGTCTTTCAAGATCGACCACCCGCTGGACCCCGAGAACAGGTACCTGCTGCATTCGTGTGTCGAGAGCGACGAGATGATGAACGTCTACAACGGGAACGTGTCGCTGGATGGGGGAGGAGAGGCCACGATCGAGATGCCCGAGTGGTTCGAGGCACTGAATCAGGACTTCCGGTACCAGCTGACGCCCATCGGCGCGCCGGGTCCGAACCTGTACGTGGCAGAGGAGATAAGAGGCAACCGTTTCCAGATCGCCGGAGGCGAGCCGGGGATGAAGGTCTCGTGGCTGGTGACGGGCGTGCGGCACGACCCGCTGGCGGTGGCGAGCCGCATGGTGGTTGAGGTTGACAAGCCCGCGAACGAGGTCGGGAAGTACATGCACCCCGAGGCCTACGGCAAGCCCGTGACCATGGGAGTTGACTACCACGAGGAGCGGGAGATTCCGAACGAGGCGACCGCGACCGAGCGGACGGCGCGTCCGGTGAGGGACCGCAGCGACGGGGACTAGACGCTCAAGTAGCCGGGTGACCGGCAGGAGGTGTTTCCATGAGGCGGATACTGATTGGCTGTGCCCTTGCGCTGCTGCTCGTGCCGTGCCTGGCGCAGGCCGATATCGCAGAGATCATGAGCTACCAGGGTGTTCTCCGGGACGGCAGCGGCGACCCCGTGCCGGACGGCAGCTACAACGTGACGTTCAGGATCTATGACGTGGACACCGGCGGCGCCGTGCTCTGGTCGGAAGGCCAGCCGCTCACGGCCACGGGCGGCATCATCAACGCTCACCTGGGCTCCGTCGTACCGCTCAACACGCTCGCATTCGACGTGCCGTACTGGCTCGCCATCGCCATCGAGTACGGCCCTGAGCTGACCCCGAGGACGCCGTTCACGACGGTGCCCTACGCCGCTCACGCCGGGTTCGCCGACACGTGCCTCGAGGGTGACGACGACTGGGGAATCAGCGGCGACGACGTCTACCACGACGTCGGCAACGTCGGCATCGGGACGGCCACGCCCAGCGTAAGACTGGATGTCGCCGCGGGTGACGCTCGGTGTGCTCGGTTCGAGAACAGTTCAGGCGCCAACAGGTTCACGGTCACGGGCGTCAACTACGGCGGCACCGCGGCCGGGGACTTCGCCGGAACGGCGGCGTCGTCCTGGCCGGGAGTCCCCGCGGCTGTGTTTGGCCACGGCGGGGCCGGGTACCGCGGCGCCCACTTCACGTCGGACGACGACGTCGCCCTCTTCGCCGCGAGTCCGAACGCTAGGGCCGTCTGGGGCCACTCGACCGCCAACTACTCGGGCTACTTCTCCGGTGGCGGCCTGGGCGTCCACATCGACGACCTCCTCGAGACGAACGCGTTCAGGATGCAGCCCGGGGCGGCATCCGGATACGTTCTCACGTCCGACGGCAGCGGCAACGGAACGTGGCAGTCCGGGTCCGGAGGCGGAGACGGCGACTGGACAATAGCCGGGAACGACATGTACTCGGCCGTGTCCGGGCGCGTGGGTATTGGCACCACGCTGCCGACGGCGAAGCTCGAGATCTACAACGTCACGACGGAGGAGGCGCTGGAGGTGAAGCACGGCGGCGCGACCGTGAGCCGCGTGGTCAACATCGAGCGGACCAGCCTCCCGGGAAGCCACAACGACCT
>JAUWLR010000211.1 GCA_030613615.1 Candidatus Eiseniibacteriota bacterium | reverse complement strand
ATGGACAGCACGCCGGTCGATGCCGGCGGACTGATGGTGCCGCCACGAAGCGTCCTCGAGAGCGTCATCGCCAACAACCTCCCGAAAGGGCACGACGACGTCGTACTGGTTCGCGTGACCGTCGATGGCAAGAAGGACGGGAAGAAGGCGCGCGCCGTCTACGAGATGATCGACTACAGGGATGAGCGCACGGGCCTAACAGCGATGATGCGCGGCACGGCGCTGCCCGCGTCGATCATATGCATGATGATGGCACGCGGCGAGACGGTGCCCGGCGCGACTCCTCAGGAGCTCGCCATCGACGGCGACAGGTTCATCGAGGAGATCCTCGCGCGCGGCATGCCGCTCGAAGTAAGGCTGGAGACCGTGTAGGACCGGGGCTTCGGACCTGCGATCGACACGGCGACGGTGGCGGCGGCAGGTCGAGGGGTCCCTTGAACCCACGCCCGAGGGTAGTTGTGTGTAGATTCATTTGGGCACGTCCGGTTCTACTCCTGCGACTATTGCATAGACTATTCGTTCACAGCTTCTGCCGTTGGCGAAGCTCCTCATTGGGTTGGTGCGCCGGCGGACCTCCTGCTCTGTACCTTGCCAATCGATGTGGGTCTGTGATATAATCGCACCGATTCGAACTCCCTCATCATCTGAGACGCGACTCAAGCACGGAGGCTGCACAATGAGGTACTCGACTCGCACCACTGTTCTTCTTCTCTCCGTCTTCTTCCTGACCGGGTCCGTTCAGGCGCAGCAGCTCTTCGTGGGGCTCTCGGAAGATGGCCTGCCCGCGTACTCCTCAGATCTTGTCGGTTTTCCAGATGTGGTCTACGAGCAGGACTTCTACTTCAACGTCAACGGCGCAGCCGCGGACAACGAAGGCAATCTGTACATCTGCAACGGGCCCTTCACCACGTATCTCTACCGTAGCACTCTCGGGGGCCAGCCCACTCTCCTGGCCACGCTGAGCGAAGATTTCTGGGGCTTGGCCTGGGGACGCGACACCCTGTGGGGCTACTCGAATTACGCGGCCACGAAGGGAATCTACTCTATCGACATCCACACGGGTCAGGCGACCTTGGCCGTGGACGTCTATTCAGCATCCGGCTTCCGCTTCTTTGGCCTGGGCTACAATCCAGTGGACGATCTGTTGTACGGCGTCACGACTTTCGGAAGCCCTACTGGCTTGTATTCCATCAATATCGACACCGGGGAGATGCTCTTTGTCGCTTCCGGTATTCCCGCCAGCAACGGGCAGGTGACCGGCATTGCGGTCGGGAACAACACGGTCTATGCCACCGGCACTCGTGGTGACGATGACATTCCCTACTACTCCTACGACCTGAGTCAGGGCGCGGGCGGTGATTGGGTGGGCTTTACCAATCCCTATCCCAGCCATCACAGTCAAGGTGGCGCGGCATGGATTCCCGGTGAAGCCGGTGTGGATGTTGCAGCGCCCAAGCGGATCCAGTTGGGGCAGAACCACCCGAATCCCTTCAATCCGGTGACCACGATTCCTTTCGCCCTGGAGCACCGACAGCGGATTCGCCTGACCGTACATGACATCGCCGGTCGTGAAGTCGCGGTGCTGGCCGAGCGCTCCTTCGACGCCGGTCCTCACAAGGTGACTTGGCGAGGCCTCGACGACGCCGGTCGCGTCTTGGATTCAGGTGTCTACTTCCTGTCTCTCGAGTCGGAGGAGGGCCGCGAGACTCGCCAGATCGTACTGCTCAAATAGTATCACCACAATCGAAGTTGGAAAGAGGCGGGCAGAACTGGTCCCGTGTCGGGATCAGGTTTTGTCCGCCTTCTTGTGCGTGAGTGGCAGTTGCAGTGTTGTGATCTGTGGGTGTAGGACTTGGGCAGGATCGAGGCCTCGGCAATTAAGTAGGGGCGCGTAGCGACCCCGGAAGTCAGGTGGATGGCTCGGCCTGACCGAGGATCTGCCCGGCATCGGGCGCTTCACCGTCACGACCAAGATCACGTCGGGTCAGTACAGGCCCGATGAAGGGTGGTTCTCCCGGTTCCTCTCCAGACTCATGCCGGAGAGAGCAGTCTCCATTTCGACGCGGGTCGTCGGCACGGGCCCCCTGCCCGACACGGCGTACTGGTTCTCGATCCCGTGCGCGTCATTCGAACAGGACAACTACTACCTCAGGATCACGGTGAAGGACGTGAGGTCGAAGCAGGAAGTGACGAAGACGGCGGCGTTCACTGTACTTGAGGATTGAGGTGTGCTGAGGTGCGCTTCGAGACCGCATAGTGGCGCCTGCGCACGGTCGGGGGCGCAGAGCGCTCGCGGGCGCGCGGTCACTATGCGGGTCACAGCAACCGTACACTGCCAAGGGGGAAGGCACTACGCCTTCCCCCTTGGTTCTTTCGTTCTCGGAAACGGAGGCTACAGTCCTCCGCCCTTCGCGTACTCGAGCTTCTTCGACACCGACTTGCCCTGCATGAAGAGCAGCAGGTAGTCGCGGCTGCCCGCCTTCGAGTCGGTTCCCGACATGTTGAATCCGCCGAACGGGTGCACATCGACCAGCGCGCCGGTGCACTTCCTGTTCAGATAGAGGTTCCCGACGTGGAACTCCCTCCGCGCTCTCTCGAGCTTCTCGACGTTCTTGCTGAAGAGTGCGCCTGTCAGACCGTACTCGGTATCGTTGGCGATCCGGAGTGCGTCGTCGAAGTCCTGCGCCTTGATGACGGCGCATACCGGGCCGAAGATCTCTTCCTGCCCGATGGTGTCCCTCGATCGCACGTCGGCGATGATCGTCGGCTCGACGTAGAAGCCGTTGCCGGCGTCCTTTGCGATACAGCCGCCGAGCACGAGCTTTCCACCTTCCTTCTGTGCAACCTCAATGTACTTCAGGATCGAGTCCATCGCCTTCTGATTGATGACGGGCCCCATGTAGTTGTCCTGATCCTTGACGGGACCTATGGTGATCTTCTTCGTCTCGGCGCCGAGCTTCGACAGAAAGTCGGCGTAGACTTCAGCGCCGACGATCGCGCGGGAGCACGCGGAGCATTTCTGCCCCTGGAACCCGAAGGACGCCACGGCTACGCCCCTTGCGGCCGCGTAGAGGTCGGCCTCGGAGTCGACGATGGTGGCGTCTTTGCCACCCATCTCGGCCACAACGCGCTTGATCCAGATCTGGCCCGGCTGGGTCTTCGCCGCGAGTTCGACGATGCCGAGCCCCACCGCACGTGAGCCCGTGAACGAGATGAACCTGGTCCGCGGATGTGACACCAGCGTGTCTCCAACGACACCGCCGCTGCCGGG
>JAUWLR010000088.1 GCA_030613615.1 Candidatus Eiseniibacteriota bacterium | reverse complement strand
AGACCCCTCGTGTCCTCGTAGACCTGGATCGACGCCAGGTCGCCTTTGACCTCGATGATCTCGCCGATCAGGTTCTTGTCGCTCACGAGGACGACGTCGAACATCCTCGCCTCGCGCATCCCGTCAGCGACAACGAGAGGTCCGGACACCTTCCTGATGGTTCCCTGGATCTTTGTGTCTGCCATGCTCGATTCTCCTGTTCGGAACACCGCCCGCCGCCGAAAGCTGCTGCTCCGGCGCGGCCGGTAGGACCGCCGGGGCTAGCTCCTCTCCCCTGATTCTCCGAGGATATCCGCTCCGATCGCGGCCGAGACCGCCCCGTGTATCTCTTTGGCCGCCAGCCCCCGCGAGCCGGTTACGCTCGGCAGGACCGTGACCGTCGGCAGGGCGAGATCTCTGTACTTCGCCACTTGCTCAGCGCACGCCTCGTAGACGTCCTCGGTGACGAAGATGACCGCGTGCGCGCCTTCCACCGCCGTCTCGAACGCGGCGCGTGCCTCTTCGGGACCTGCGATCGGGAACGCGGCGATCCCGAAGGCCCGGAAGCCCCAGACGGAATCCCTGTCACCTATGAATGCGATCCTAGACATGCGCCGTCCTCAATCTTGCCTCGACCTCGTGGCGCTGGACGCCGTCCAGCTTCGCCGCCACGGCGGCGCGAATCAACTTGATCTCTATCTGCCGCACCAGGATGAACGCGAGAAGTGGTTCGATGCCGTACGCGGCGGTCCTCGCCGGTTCGACGTACTTCAGTAAGATATTGTCACACGCAAGCTCGAGCACGTGCGCTCTCTCCCCCGTCCATTCGCGAAAGACCGGCGCCAGAGCGCCGTAGCGACCATACTCGAGGCTCCGCGCGAACGCGTCCACGGGCTCGCCGAGGTGTGTCTCCAGAAGTGAGAGGTCGAGCGTTCCGCCGGGGACGAGCGCCCGCAAGAGGTCCGTCCGGTCCCCGCCTGACCCTTTCACTCTGATGAACGTCCGTATGTTGATGGTGTCGATCTCGATGCGGAAGTACCCCGAGAGGAACTCGCTCCCGTTCTCGGCCGCGACCGCCAGGAGATGCGCCCACATCACCAGGTCGAACTCGCGGTTCACGTCCGCCAGTTCACCGCTGTTCCGGAAGGCCTCCGCGGCGGCGCGGGCCGCGTCAGCGAGAACGTTCGGAAGAGACACGTAATCGCCGTCGGCCACGGCCTTCTGGAGCACCGTAACGTCGATGGTACCGATACCGTCCACAAGGCCGATCGCTTCGCCCCCGGGACCCGTGTCCTCGTCCGAGAGCTTCAGGAGCGACGCTTTCACCAGAGACTTCAGGTTCCGAAAGTCCCAGCGCAGGCGGAAGAGATCGATAAGCTCGGGCTCAGGTGAAAGCGCTGAAACGGTCAACAGCGTCTCCGCGAGGGCACGGACCAGACCATCCTCGATGTCCTCGGGCCGGCCGACGTCTGCCACGGCTTCCTGGAACGCGGAGTCCGCCAGCACCTTGAGCGCGCCGCCCGCGTCCTCCGCGAGGAGCCGCTCAATCCACTGGTGGTCCAGGAGCCGTGTCTCCATGCCTCGTATTCGGGCCACTGCGTATGCGTATCTGGTGTCGTCGGCCACGCGCCGCTACTCCCCGTCCTCTCGAAACAGTATCCCAGCCACTTCCGTTTCCAGCTTCTCCCGGGCGTCGCGGAGAATCGTAGACAGGGCACAGTTGGTTTCTACCCTGCCGCTTCTCAGGATGAAGCCGGCTGTGATCTGTCGGCGCTCGCTCGCGAGCTTGAGTCCGCCGCCCAGCCCCAGTTTTTTCGCCACTGAATTCAGGAAGGCCTGGTCCAGCCTGCTCTCCTGCTCCCCGATGAGGACTTCCTCGTCGCCCGATTCGACCGTGCTTCTGAGGAGGCCCGTGATGAACTCACGGTACTCGCCCTGTTGCATCTCGGCGATCCTACGACCGACCTCGTCGAAGACGCGGTCGATGAGGGCCTGCTTCTCGTCCAGAAGCTCCCGTCTTGCCGCGAGACGAGCGAGCGTCGTGATGCGATTCCTGTCCTCCTGCGCCCGCTGCTCGGCCTTTGCTCTGAGTTCTTGCTTCTGAGCGTCGGCCCTCGTGCGTGCCTCTCTCGCCACAGCGTCGGCCGCAGCCTGCCCCTCAGCGACGATCTTCCGGGCCACTTCCTCGGCGTCCGCCTTGATCTTCTTTAGGATGTCGTCGACAGCCATCGATCTACCACCTGTCCGTTCGCTCCCGGGGCGTACGGCGCGCGGGGAGCCTAAGACCTGTTGGGTGCAAGCGTCACATGCCTATCTTCTGCAGGAGCAGGATCGTGCCGAGAAGCCCGAGCACAGCGTAGGTCTCCACAACGATCGCGAAAATCATGCCCTTGCCCATCTCGTCGGGCCTCTTGGCGACCAGGCCGCAGGCCGCGCCGGACACCTTCCCCTGCGCGATGCCTGACGTGAGCCCCGTGATGGCGAGCGGCACGCAAGCGAACAGCACCTGCCAGCCCTGTCCGGCCGTCATGGCCGTCAAGCCCAGTTCGGTCATCTTGTTGAGCGCGAGAAAGAGGCCGACGATACCGTAGATGCCCTGGGTGCCGGGGAGCGCCTGAAGAAGAAGCAACCGTCCGAACTTCTCAGGATCTTCCGCAACGACGCCCGAGCCCGCCTGGCCGGCGATCCCCGTACCGAGAGCCGAGCCGGTGCCCGCGAGACCGGCGGCAAGTGCCGCACCCGCCAATCCCAGCATCAGTCCGTCCATACCAGAACTCCTTCCTTAGTAACTCCCGCCTTCCGTTCGTCCGTCTTCCTGTCAGTGACACTTCCCGTGCGGGCCAAGAGGCCCCACGACGGCCGCGTCGTGGGCCGCCCGGTCGCTACTCTCTCCTTGTCATCGAGTACCGCTTCTCGACCCTGAACGGTTGGAACGCGCTCCCTCCGCCGGTGAAGAACTTCGAGAAGAACTCAAGGTACTGAAGCCGCGCCGAGTGAACGAAGGCTCCCAGGCAGTTGACTGCCAGGTTGAACAGGGGGCCTCCGACGAGCACGAGGACCACCGCTATCGGACCCACGATGGGGATGCCACCGGCCATCTCCGCAACGCCGTTGATGGCCATGGCGATCGCGCCGGTCGCAAGGCCGAGCGCCAGCAGCCGCGCGTACGAGAGCACATCCCCGAAGTAACCGACGACGTCGTATAGCTTGAGCACGCCGCCCAAGACCTTCATGATCGGCTTGGGGTTCTTCCTCGCGCCGGTGAGGACCACAAGGGCGGCCGCGACCAGCGCCCCCTTCCCGGCGGTCGCCATTACGCCGTCGGGAACGCTCCCGCCCAAGATGAAGCTGTACCCGAGCGGAACGAGAAGGGCGAGGAAGAATATCCAGAGGAGCTGGTCGAGTATGCCGTCGATCCAGCGTCCCTCTTTGATGTCGGCGACCATCTTTATGATGAGGCCCGCCATGATCTGGACTAGCCCCAAGATGAAGACGACGTTGAGCATCTTCATCGGCTCCTGGAGCGGGTTCATGACGATGACGCTCTGGAGCCACCCGGGCATGACCGACGGGTCGATGCCGAACCAGCCGCCCGTGACGGCGCCCACCACGGCCGTCGAGATGCCGCCCATCATCAGGAGCTTCATGAGCTGGCGTCCGCCGCCGGGCTGCATCTTCGTCATCAGGAAGAACGACACCGCGGCCAGCGTGACGCCGTAGCCGCCGTCGCTGACACACAGCCCGAAGAACACGATGAAGAACGGGGCCAGGAGCGGTGTGGGATCTCGCTCCCAGTAACCGGGTCTGCCGTAGAGCGTCGTGACGAACTCGAACGCGTTGACCGCTCCTCGGTTGTTAAGGTCGATCGGGACGTCCTCACCCTTCTCCGGGTCGCGGCTTGAGATATCCACTTCGGGAGCTATCTCGGTGAGCCTGGCGCGGACGGCCTCTTCGTCCCTGCCCCGGATCCAGCCCTCAACAAGGAACGTCTCCTGCGTGGTGCCAAACCGCTCTTCCGCAACCTTCTTCGCGAGCGCCTCAGCGCCCTCGTCGAGAACAACGACGACCGTCCGGTGTTCGCGCGCAAGCTCGGCGGCCTGCGCCTTCAGCTCTTCGATCTTCTCGCGAAGTCCATCCGCCTCCTCCAGTAAGACGGCCGCCGCCGCCTGAGGGGGTCCGGTCGCACCGGCCAGGTTCGCCCATCTGGCGTTGTGTCGTTTCAATATCGGGATGACGGAGAGTTCCGCGCTCTTGAGAAAGAGCACCGCCAGATATGCGGAGGATCCGGTCTTCGACACCTCCACCAGGTCCGCTTCGTTCGTCGCTTCAGCGAGCTCGGACCTGAGCTGCGCGACATTCGACGACTCCACCGTCACGAGCGCGACGGTGACAAGCCGCGTGTCCGTAAGCTCCTCTACCCTGGCCTCTATGCCGGCCCAGTGCGTCAACTCCGCGGCCAGCGACTGTTTGCGGCCTATCTCCGCCTCGGCGCCACGTATGGCGGCCTCCAGTGCGATGACCTGCTGATACCAGTCCTCGAGGTCGAAGCCTTCGAGGATGGCCGCAAGCTCCGCGGGCTCGACCACGACGCGTGGGTTGAACATCGTGTCGAGTGTCTTCTTCTCTTTGGGGATGTAGGGTTTGAGGAAATCCTTGAGGTGCTCGAGCTTGGTCAGCCGCGCTTGCAGGTCGCGCTCGCTCTCGCGGCGCGCCTCTTCATCGGGACCTTGCTCGAACTCGATGGACGGCTCGGTGATGTGGAGCGCGCCTTCCTCCCGGAGTGCGGAGACTATCTTGTCCTTGGCACCTTTGTGCGCCAGGATTTGGATCTTCCTCATCCGGCTTACAGCCATCCGATGCTACCCCCGGGTTGCGGCTGCTCCGGCCGTGATGGCTTCGAGTACCTTCTTGATCCCTGTCTCTACCCGCTGCGTGGCGCCGGCGCGCAGACTTTCGACGCTCGCCCTGCTCTCGGCGACCAGCTTCTGCGCCTCGACCTCGGCCTCTTTGACGGCCGTTGCCCGGAGCGTCTTCTCCTCCGCCCAGCCCGCCTTCCGACCCTCGTCAAGGAGGCGTTCCGCGGCGTCATGCGCGTCCGCGATCAGCACCTTACCCTGCGCGCGTGCCGCCCGCTCGAGTTCCCCGCCCTCCTGCTCGGCGCTTCTGATCCGATCGATCGCTTCAGATACCACGGCACCCTCCATAAGCCCGACATACCGGGCCAATGACAAACTCGAATGCCGGTGGATAACCCGGCTTCAACGTGGTCGGGGCAGCAGGTTAACTTGTTATATGGTCAGGAGATGTACCATCCGAGAGTCGCTATGCACAGTTGTCCACACACCACGCCCGGCACCCGGGAGCGCCTGCCGCGTCCAGCACGCGATGCCCCCCTCAAGCCCCCGCTCTACAGGTCGGCGTCCTCGTACTCTTCTTCCACAGCGACTTCATCGAGGCCCGGCTCGGACTCGCCCCGCCTCCGCACCGGCGGATCCTCCACGTCTCCCATCTGACAGTTGCCCTGGAACACCACGCCGTCCTCGATCACGAGTCCGCGCGTCTTGATGTCGCCCAGAAGCTGGGACCCGCGCTGCAGCTCGATCTTCCCGGACGCGAACACGTTACCGTACATCCTGCCGCCGATTGCCGCGTTCGCGACAGTTACGTCTCCGTCGACCTTGCCGCTCTCACCGATGACGAGCGTGTCCGCTGCATCGATCGTCCCCTCGAACTCACCGTCAATCTGGATGCTACCTTCGACCTTCACGTCGCCTTTGAGGACCGTTCCCTCACCGATAATCGTGTTCACGTCGCCCGCAGTCCTTTCCTCGTCCCTAGCGAACATTCGTTCCCCCTTAACACCCTAGCCACGGCGGCCACCCACCGCGCCCGCGAGCGTCAGCTCCATTTGCAGTCGAACGCCAAAAGCTAACAGACGGCCCAGAGTGAGTCAACATCTAACACGCTCCAGAACCCCCGGCGCCCTCCCTAGCCCAGGGACCCCAGGGCCTCAAGGATTCTCTCCAGGTCCTCGTCTGAGTAGTACTCTATTCTTATCGTTCCCTCGATCCCCATGCGCTCGATGCGCACCTGCGTCCCCAGTATCCTCTGCAGTCGCTCCTCCCACTCCCGAAGCACCGGGTCCTCTGTGCGCCGCTTCCGCGTCGCTTTCTTACGCCGCCTCTTGCCCCGTGCCAGCGCCTCCAGTTCTCGCACAGAGAGCCCCCTGGCCGCAGCCTTCCGAGCCCCCTCCCGCACATTTTCCACCGTCCCGAAGCCAAGGAGCGCGCGGCCGTGCCCCGCCGACAACTCCCCTTCAGACAGCATGTCCTGCACGTCGGATGGCAGCTCCAGCAAACGAAGCGCGTTCGCCACAGTGCTCCTGCCTCTCCCCACGCGCTCCGAGACGTCCGCCTGAGTTGCGCCCGACAGCTCCATCAGCGACTCATACCCGTGGGCCTCATCGATGGGGTTGAGGTCTTCCCGCTGGAGGTTCTCGACCAGCGCAAGCTCGAGCGCCCCCGTCTCATCTACGTCCCGGACGATCGCCGGGACCACCTCCAGACCGGCCAGCCGCGCCGCACGCAGCCGCCGCTCGCCCGCGACCAGCTGATATACACCCGTCGGCAGCTGGCGCACTACCACCGGCTGGATGACGCCGTAGGTCCGTATAGAGGCCGCCAGTTCTGCGATCGTTTCCTCATCGAACCGTGATCGCGGCTGCTCCTCGTTGCGCCGTATCTCTCTCACGCGCAGCTCTCGCACCAGCCCGCCCGCTGCCTCCACAGGGGCGTCCGGTATCAGAGCCTCCAGTCCTTTGCCGAGGGCCTTCCGGTTCATCCGCGTCTCCCTCCTGGTTCCCGCCAGCCGCCCGCGTCTTTCACTGCTGCCCGTCCGTCACCGTCTCCAGCAGCTCCGCGGCCACATTATCGAACATCAGCTCCTTGGCCAGCTGGATGTAGCTCTCGGAACCCGCTGATAGAATATCGTAAAGGATTATCGGTTGACCGAAGCTCGGCGCCTCCCCCAGTCGCACATTTCTCGGGATCATCGCCTCGTACACTCGGTCCCCAAAGAAGCGCCGAGCCTCGTCCGCCACTTGACGCGCGAGGTTCAGCCGTCCGTCGTACATCGTCAGGAGGATGCCCTCGATCCGTAGCGAGGAGTTCAGGTTCCTCTGAACGAGGCGGATGCTGTTGAGGAGTTGTCCCAGGCCCTCGAGGGCGTAGTACTCGCATTGGATGGGCACGATGACGCTGTCGGCGGCGGTCAGTGTGTTGACCGTCAAGAGACCCAGCGACGGGGGACAGTCGATGAAAACGTAGTGGTAGTCGTTTCGGATCGGGTCGAGAGCCCGCTTGAGGCGCGTCTCTCGCGCCATTACGTTCACGAGCTCGACCTCGGCCCCGATCAGGCGGGGGTGCGCCGGCAGAACATGCAGGAACGGGAAGTTGGGAGCGGGCAGAATGGCTTCGCTGATATCCGCTTCTCCTATGAGCACCTCGTAGACGCTGGCCTGCACGTCGTCCTTCGAGATACCCAGTCCACTCGTGGCGTTGGCCTGCGGGTCTATATCGATAAGCAGCGTGGGCCGCTCGGCAACTGCTGTACATGCTGAGAGGTTGACAGCAGTGGTAGTCTTCCCGACCCCGCCCTTCTGGTTAGCAATAGCTATGACGCGACCCATGGACACCCCGTGTGTGGATAAAGTTCATCTATCAACGACCTGTCGATTGAGGATGTTGGGAAGATGCTAGAAGAATACAGCGAGACGAAGCGGTGTCAAGAGGGAAGTTGGGAGTAGTGGGAGTTATCCACAGCTTTTTTCGCGGGTGTCAGACACCTACAGGGAGGGTCGGTGCAGTGGTGTTTCACGTGAAACAGAGGGGTGGGACGCGGTCCTACTCGTCCATCGCTTGTTGCACGTGAAACGCCACGAACGTCGTCGCGCGGTCGAGCCCCGGTAGCGTGATTGTCCTTGTGCGTACGATCTCAGCTCCCTCCTGCGCCGCGACCACCCGCACCTCCTCCATCTCGTCGACCCAGCGTGGTCCCTTGAAAAGGACGAGCTCTCCACCCGGAGCTACCAGCCTCAGGCATGACCCAAGGACAGCCCTGGTGCTCCCGAGCGCCCTGGCTACCACCAGCCCGAACTGCATGTCGCCTCCCAGTTCCTCCACCCGCCCGTGGACCACTGTCACGTTCTCCAGCCCAAGCCGTCTCTTCACATCCCTCAGAAAGACAATCTTGCTCCTCCGGGAGTCCACGAGCGTGACACTCGCCTCCGGCCTCATGATCGCCACCACAACACCGGGGAAACCCCCGCCACTCCCGAGGTCTCCCAAGCTGCCCTGGCATGGGTCCGCAAACGAGAGCAGCGCCGCGGAGTCCACGAAGTGCTCACCGAGGCTACCGAGCGACCGCCTCGAAACCACATTGATCTCCCGTGAGGCCCTGAGAATGGCCTGGCCATACGCTGTGAGCAGCACTGCCTGCTCTTCAGACACCGCGCCGCCCACGATCTCTATGCTCTCGCGCGGCAGGGAGAAGTCCACCACTTGTCCACTCCTGCTTTCACATGAAGATAAGCGCGCGTACCGCTTCTGCGCCAGTCTGCTACGGCTGCTGTGTGCTGCCCGATTCCACGGGCCCGCTCCTACTGCCTCGCCCCGCGGGACCTCAGGTGGATAAGCAACACGCCCACGTCAGCAGGACTGACGCCCGGGATCCTCCCGGCCTGGCCGATGGTGCGCGGCCTGATGTCGCTCAGCTTCTCGCCCGCCTCTGTGGACAGCCCGTGGACAACGGCGTAGTCCATGTCCTGGGGCAGCCGCGAGTCCTCGTGCCGGCCGAGCTGCTCGATCCGGCCCTTTTCTCGCGAGATGTAGCCGCGGTACTTCACCTCGATCTCCACGTGCTCCGCCACGTCTGGGGGAAGAGCGACACCGGGCGGGCACAACTCCAGAATGTCAGCGTACCGAATCTCTGGACGCGCCAGCAATCGGCCGGCTGTCACGGGCTCTCTGAGGAGGCTCGCTCCCCGTGCAGCCAGCAGCACATTGGCTCGTGTCGGACTCACGTTCGCCTGCTGTAGTCTCTTCTTCTCAGCGTCCGCCAACTCCTCGCGCTTCTCCACCCGGCCGAGTGCCGCGTCCGAGGCCAGCCCCAGTTCATGACCGAGCCGTGTGAGCCGCATGTCAGCATTGTCGTGTCTGAGCACCAGCCTGTGCTCCGCCCGACTCGTGAACATCCGGTAGGGCTCGTCTGCGCCTTTGGTCACCAGATCGTCGATGAGAACGCCTATGTAGGCCTGTGACCGTCGAAGCACCACGGGCTCCTCTGAGGCCAGCGTCCGGTGCGCATTGATGCCGGCGAGCAACCCCTGGGCCGCGGCTTCCTCATATCCGGACGTCCCGTTGATCTGGCCCGCCAGGAACAGACCGCTAACGTGTTTTACTTCCAGCGACGCATCCAGCTCCCTCGGATCGACGAAATCGTACTCCACCGCATAGCCCGGACGCAACAGCCGCGCCTGCTCCAACCCCTTCAGGCTCCGTATCATCTCCACCTGTATGTCGTACGGAAGGCTCGTCGACAAACCGTTCAGATAGATCACGTCCCCGGCACGCGTTTCTGGCTCGAGGATCACCCTGTGCGAGTCCCGCTCCGGAAACCGGACCACTTTGTCCTCGATCGACGGACAGTACCGCGGTCCGATCCCCGTGATCCTCCCACTGAAGAGCGGCGACCTGTCGAGGCCGCGCTCGATAACTCTGTGAGTATCAGCGGTTGTCGCAGATATGTAGCAGGGGAGCTGGTCAACCTCCAACACCTGCGTCGCAAACGAGAAGGGCACCGGCGGATCGTCTCCGTGCTGAGCCTCAAGCACTTCCCACCTGACGCTCCCGGCGTCCACACGAGCAGGAGTCCCCGTCTTGAGGCGCCCCATACCCAGACCCAGCTTCCGGAGGCTGTCTGTGAGGTTCCTCGCCGCAGGTTCCCCGGACCTGCCTCCTCTCCAGTGCCTCTCCCCTACATGCAGAGTGCCACACAGGAACGTCCCGGTTGTCAAGATAACAATTGGGGTGCGTATCGCCTTCCGCCTTGCCAACCCCACACCGTTGACACGCCCGTCCACTGTCAGCAATTCCTCTACTCTGCCGGTGACCAGTGTCACGTTTGGCTCTGCGGTTACTGCGGTCAGCATCCTGGCGCGGTACGCGTCCTTGTCAGCCTGGGCTCTGGGTGACCTCACCGCGGGCCCCTTGCCGGTATTGAGCATCCGGAACTGGAGGCCCGTGTCGTCGATGGCTCCACCCATCTCACCACCCAGCGCGTCGATCTCCCGGACCAGCTGACCCTTCGCGAGGCCCCCGATCGCCGGATTGCACGGCATCTCCGCAACGTGCCGACGCGAGATCGTGATGACGGCCACCCGGCGTCCGAGCCGCGCGGCGGCCAGCGCCGCCTCGACCGCTGCGTGCCCGGCGCCTACCACGACTATGTCGAAATCGCGCTCACTCATTGCGGGACTCACTTGCCGACACAGAAACGCTCGAATATGTGTTGGAGAACATCTTCAGGGGTCGTCTCCCCTGTTATCTCACCAAGAGCAGCCGAAGCGTCAGCGAGCTCTGCTCCCACAAGCTCGAAGGGCGCCCGGTCATCGAGGAGAGCATCCACGCGGCGCAGGCACTCTTTGACACGTCGCAGAACCTCCGCGTGCCTGAGGTTCGAGACCAGAGCGTCAGCCGAGTGAGACGGCCCGAGCGACGCCTCGGCGAGCGCGGAACGCAATTCCCTGAGCCCCTCGCCTGTAAGCGACGACACCCACATCACTCGTGGAACCGCAGGGTGCTTGCCGCGGTCCTCGCCACAGAACAGCTCGGCGAAATCCTGGGCTTCGGCCCCACGACCTAGGTCAGCCTTGTTCGCGACCACGATCGTCGCTCCAGAATCGAGAGCGGCAGCGATCGCGGCATCCTCTTCGTCGGGTGGTGCCGATGAGTCTACTACTAGCACGGACAGCACCGCTCCCCGGGCCGCGGCCCGCGCTCTCTCCACGCCGGCGCGCTCGGCCTCCTCCGCGGTCTCCCTCCACCCGGCCGTATCTACCAGGCGCATCGGGACACCGTCGATGTGCAGGCTCTCCTCAATGGCGTCTCTCGTCGTCCCCGGGGAGGACGTGACGATCGAGCGGTCCCGCATCAGAAGGGCATTCATCAGGCTGGATTTCCCGACGTTGGGCTTGCCTACAAGCGCGACAGAAACGCCGTCGCGCACTGCCGCCCCGACCGCGCAGTTCTCGAGCAGCACCTCAATCTGGTCTCGGGCGGCCTTACTCAGCGGGCGGATCGCCTCGAGCGCCGCCCGGGCATCCGCGTCCTCAGGGAAGTCGATCGCTGCTTCTGTCTCACTCCTCATCGACAGGAGGATGGTGCGAACCTCCATGATCAGGCCGGAGAGCCCGCCCTCGAGCTGTCCCAGTGCCATCTCGAGACCCCTGGGTGTCTCCGCCGCCACGATGTCGGCGACCGCTTCCGCCTGGATGAGATCCAGCCGTCCTCCCAGATAAGCTCTCTCGGTGAACTCCCCACGACGAGCCTGCCGCGCCCCGGCCTCAAGACACACGGCCAGAACGCGCCGTGCAGG
>JAUWLR010000087.1 GCA_030613615.1 Candidatus Eiseniibacteriota bacterium | reverse complement strand
CATCGAGACGATGGAGGAACTGACGGAGGCCCGCGGACGAAGCATGGTCGGGAACGAGATGGTCGTGCTCGTCGACAGCGCTGGGGCAGCCTGCGAGGGGCGGCCGGCCGTTGCGCGGACCACCGGGCAGGCCTGGGAGATGGACGGCACGGTATGTGTGGAATCTGACAAGTCGGGTCCTGCCGCGGGCGATTTCGTACGGGTGAAGGTGATAGGCGTGGCGGGGTTTGACCTGAACGCGACCCTCGTGTAGCGCGCAGTTGTCATGCGCCGTGGGAGGGGAGAAACCGCTTGATAGACTTGAGGATGCTGTGCTAGCTTTGCCGGTGGCTTGGGTGGAGGTGGGGTGTGGGGAAGAGGAAACGCGGCTCGCGGACCTGGCAGTCTGAGAGGGGCGGCGAGCTGCCTCCGGTGGGGCGGTCCGACCTGGACATCCTCTGCGTGCTCCTCGCCGGGGGAACGGGGACTGAGCCGGCTCACTCGGTGAGCAGAGAACTTCTGGAACGATTCGGCTCACTCTCGGGGGTGCTCAGGGAACCTCCTTCGAGCCTGATGATGGTCAGGGGCGTTGGCAGCAGACTGGCGTCCCGGCTGGCCGCGGCAAGAGAGGTGGCCAGGCGGCTTCGGACTCACGAGAAGCGAGCGCCCAGGCTGTATCTCACCGGGCCCGAGGACGTCGCGGACATGTTTATGAGGGAGATGGCAGCCCTCGACAGAGAGCATTTCAGGGCCGTCCTCCTCAACACGAAGAACAGGATACTGGGCGTCAGGACCATCTCGATAGGGTCCCTGAATGCATCCATCGTCCACGCCCGAGAGGTCTTCAAGGCGGCGGTAGCCGAGAGCGCCCAAGCGATCGTCCTGGTCCACAATCACCCGTCGGGACTGCCCGAGCCCAGCACCGAGGACATAGTCGTAACGGAGCGTCTGGCTGAGGCGGGCAGAATACTCGGGATAGAGATACTTGACCACATAGTGCTCGGCAGTCAGGGGTTCGTCAGTCTCAAAGAGATGGGGCACCTCTGAAGTTTCTCCGCGAGTTCAGGCGAACGCCGGAAACGGAAGCGTAACCATGCTGTTCGACTCCATACTTGGACTGGTCAACGACGTCGCCATCGATCTTGGGACGGCGAACACGCTCATCTACATCAAGGGTCGTGGAGTTGTCCTGAACGAGCCTTCCGTCATTGCCGTGGAGAAGCAGAGCGGCAAGATCGTCGCTGTTGGAAGCAAGGCGAAGGAGATGCTGGGCCGCACACCGGACGGCATCAAGGCGGTCCGCCCCATGAAGGACGGCGTCATCGCCGATTTCGAGGGGACCGAGGACCTCCTCAGGGAGTTCATCCTGCAGGTCCAGAGACGCAGGCTCCTGGTCCGGCCCAGAATGGTCATCTGCGTGCCTTCGGGCATCACCGAGGTGGAACGTCGTGCCGTCCAGGACTCGGCGGAGCATGCGGGGGCGAGGGAGGTCTTCCTTGTGGCCGAGCCGGTTGCCGCCGCGATAGGCGTCGGGCTACCGGTGGAGAAGCCCGCCGGCAACATGGTCGTGGACATCGGCGGGGGGACGACCGAGATAGCCGTGATCGCGCTCTCGGGGATCGTCAATCATACGTCCGTCCGCGTCGGCGGAGACGAAATGGACGAGGCCATCATGAGCCATCTCCGCCGAAGCTACAACCTGCTCATCGGTGAGCAAACCGCCGAGCAGACGAAGATCCAGATTGGCTCCGCCTATCCTCTGGAAGAAGAGATGGAGGCGGACGTCAAGGGGCGCGACCTGGTCGGTGGGGTGCCGCGAACGCTCAAGATAACCTCCGAGGAGATCCGTGAGGCCCTGCAGGAACCCATCTCCGCTATCGTAGAGGCGCTCAAGCTCTCGCTCGAGCAAACGCCGCCCGAGCTCGCTGCGGATCTCGTGGACCGAGGCATCGTCATGACGGGCGGAGGCTCGCTTCTGCGCGGCCTCGACGTACTCCTGCGCGAAGAAACGAAGCTCCCGATAAACGTGGTCGAGAATCCTCTGACCTGTGTCGTCCTCGGCACGGGCAAGATACTCGAGAACCTCGCCCACTACGAACCCGTCCTGATGAGATCAGCCAAGCGGTAGGAGGACGGGATGCTCGCCCAGCTCACCCGGGTTCTGCGTGGAAACCGTGAGCTTTCCGCGCTCCTCATCTGCGTAGCTCTCTCCATAATGTGCCTGGTGCTTCCGCCTGGCGCGCAGCAGCGCATTTCGTCCGTCCTCTCGGGGGCCATCCTTGGGCCCGTCGAACGGCTGTCTACCGTGTTCGCTGGGTACAGACGCGTAGGGGAGGAGAACGCCGCGCTCCGCCACCTGGCCATCGACCTCATGACAGAGCGCTCCGCTCTCCTCGGTTACAGGCACGAGAACGAGAGACTGAGGGAACTCGTAGGCTTCCTGGTCGCGTTCCCGGAGGAGGAACTTGCGGAGATGATCCCCGCCCGCGTCATCGGCATGCCGGGCGGGCGCGTTGTCGAGAGCATGAAAATCGACAAGGGACGCGGTTACGAGCTCGTGGCCGGCATGCCCATCGTGGTGCCGGACGGGCTGGTTGGCAAAATAGCCAGCGTCTTCGACGATCACTCACTGGTCGAACTCCTGACAAGCGCTTCCTCCGGCGTCAGCGTGATGACGGAGCGGGGCCGCGTCAGGGGCGTCGTGAAGCCGCGGTTCGGCGCGGGGTCGCGCCGGGTCAGCTGGGAGATCGACTACGTTCAGGCGCGCTCCGATGTGCGGGAGGGCGACCTGGTCGTGACGTCGGGGCTCGGGGAGGTCTACCCGCCGGGCATCAATGTGGGCCGGGTTAGCAGAACCGTCGAGGGCCCTCTGACCATGTCCATAGAGGTCGAGCTCGCCGTCGACTTCTCGACCGTGGAGCAGGTCTTCGTTCTCACGGGCAGGGCGGCCGTTCCAGCCAGGCTTGACGGACTCCGGGAACGACTGATCGCGGAGTTGGACAACGAGCGCGCAGCGCTGGAGGGGCGGCCTTGAGAACTGGGTGGTTTGCAGGCCTGGCCGTGGCGGCCGTCATCCTCGACTCGGCAGTGGCCCCCGAGATCGAGATCCTCGGCGCCCGCCCGGACTTCCTTGTTCTTGTCGTGGCATACGCAGGCCTGGTGCTTGGCGCCAGACCCGCGACGATCGTCGGTTTCATCCTCGGCCTCATCGTCGACGCGGAGCAACCGGACTACCTTGGCCTTCACGCCCTCTCTCTTTCGCTCATCGGCTTTGCCAGCGCCGCCGCCTGGGAGCACCTTGTTCGTGGGAGCCTGTTCGTACAGATCTGCGTACTGTTCGGCGCCGCGCTCGCGCACGACATCATCTACTACGTCGTCTACTATCGCAACCACCTGGACATGTTTGCGAGGTTCTTTGCGCGCTTCGGGCTCCTCGGGGCCGCATACACCGCGGCGTTCGCCGTAGTGATACACGTTCTGGCGCGGATCTACTCTTGGAGGGCGATAGCCGGTGGCACGCGTGCCTAGCGGCCTGGCGGAGATAGACGCACTCCGGCAGAGATCGAGGGTAGTGAGGTTGGTGGCATTCGCCATCTTCTCAGTCATCGTCCTCAGACTCGGCTGGCTCCAGCTCGCCAGAGGCGAGTTCTACCGCGACCTTTCCGAGGATAACTACGTTCAGGGCTTCGAGGTCCGCGCACCCCGAGGCCTCATCATTGACCGCAACGGGGAGATCCTCGCCGACAACAGGGTCTCTCTTTCCATCACACTCACACGCGTGCGCGACCGCGACGACGAGGCTCTCGCCGACCTGCTCGCGGAAGTGCTCGCTATGGACCGCGAGTTCGTCGCTGAGAAACTCCTCGAAACGCGCATGCGTTACTACGGCGCCGGCGCTCTCATAGAGAACGCGAACCTCGAGCAGGTATCCCGAGTGGAGGAGCGACGCTCCGAACTGCCGGGGGTCAAGGTCGAGGCCACAGCGAGGCGCAGGTATCCTGGCGGCAGCCTGTGCATGCACGCGCTCGGCTACGTTGGTGAAGTCTCCGTCCGCGAACTCCACTCGATGGAACCTCTGGGGTACGCGCCGAGGGACATCGTCGGCAAGACGGGGGTCGAGCAGCGCTACGAGCTCCTCCTGAGGGGACGCGACGGTGCGGAGTACTGGGTGTGCGACTCTGGCGGCAGGGAACTCTACCCGTTTGAGGGCGGTCCCTCGCGTGACATCAGACCCGGGCACACCCTGGTCCTGACGATAGACGCCGAGGCTCAGCGCGCGGCCGAGGAGGCGCTCAAGAAGCACGCCGCCGGAGCCGTGGTGGCAATAGAACCGCGAACAGGCGAGGTGCTGGTGATGGCATCTCACCCGGCCCCGGATCCGAACGTGTTTGCGGAGGGTCTCTCCGACGAAGAGTGGCGCGAGCTGACAACGTCGCCCGTGCACCCGCTGCTCAACAGGGCCATCCAGGCGGTCTACCCACCCGGGAGCCCGTTCAAGCTGGTGACGGCAGGCGCCGGCCTCGAGACAGGCGTCATCGGACGGGGAACCCGGGTCATGTGCAGGGGCTCGTACAAGTACGGCATCAGGACCTTCCGATGCTGGAAGGCCGAGGGACACGGCCTCACCGACGTGTTTGACGGCATCGTGGAGTCCTGCGACGTCTTCATGTACCAGGTAGGGGCGAAGCTGGGTGTTGCCACTCTGATGAGTTGGGCCGAGCGAAGCGGGCTGGGAAGAAGGACCGGTATCGACATCGCCGGCGAGGGCGCCGGGAACGTCCCGACGCCCGCGTGGTATGACCGTCGATACGGCAGGAAGAAGTGGAGCAGGGGAGTAGTGATCAACCTGTCTATCGGCCAGGGGGAGCTGCTCGTGACACCCTTGCAGGCCGCGTGCCTTGCCTGCGGAGTCGCCAACTCGGGTGTCGTGTACACGCCGCACCTCTTCAAGCGCGTCGAGACGTACTCCGGGCGTACGATAGGCACGGCCCGGAGCACCGTGGCCTACGAACTACCCTACCGCGACAGCACCATGAGGCTCCTGCGTCAGGCGATGGTGGGCGTGGTGGAGGCCCAGAACGGGACCGGAAAGCTCGCGCGCATAAATGGCATGGAGGTCGCCGGCAAGACCGGGACGTCGCAGAACCCGCACGGCGAGGACCACTCGTGCTTCATAGCGTACGCTCCGGCCGACGACCCGCAGATCGCGCTTGCCGTGATCGCGGAGAACGCGGGTGGTGGCGGTGCGATCGCCGCCCCAATGGCCCGGGAGATCATGAAGGCGTACTTCAGGATCGAGGATCCACCCGAGGAGCCGCCGACTGAGCCACGTGACGTGGAGACCGGCGGCGACCTGGACGGTATCGACGAGAACGGTGGCGGGAGCGCTGCCGGCGGCGACCCGGGTGCCGGAACCGGAGACGCGGCCGGGAGCACTGCCGGCGAGACGGGCGGAGGGAGCAATGCTGGACCGTAGGCAGCTCAGGGATTTCGACACCGGGCTGGTCGTGGCGACGCTGGGCATCGTGGCCATCGGGATTGCGATGATATACAGCGCAACCTACGACCCGGACGTAGGATCGCTGTCCCCGCTGGTGCAGAGGCAGCTTCTGGTGGCCGGGATCGGAGTGCTCCTCATGGCGGGCGTCGTGCTGATCAATCAGGACACGTTCGAGGGACTCGCCCCCGTCCTCTACGCGCTGGCGCTGGTGCTCCTCGTGGCGGTGCTCATGATCGGCGTCGGCAAGTCCGGTGAGCGCCGCTGGTTCGACCTGGGTCCCCTGAGATTCCAGCCGTCCGAGTTCGCCAAGTACGCGGTCATCTTCGCGCTCGCGCGCTACCTCGCACGGAGGAGGACGAAGCTCGACCGACCGGTGCACCTGCTGATACCTCTGGCGATCGTGCTGTTGCCGACGGCCCTCGTCCTGCGAGAGCCCGACCTCGGCACGTCACTGCTGTTTCTGCTTCTCCTGCCGCCGATGCTGTACTGGGCCGGCACGAAACCGATACTGCTGCTCTTCCTGCTCATGCCGGTGGTCTCGATGGCGCTCGCCTTTAACTGGATCGCGTGGGCGGTGTTCCTCGGGCTCCTCGGCACGCTTCTGTACATGTCGCGCATCTTCATGGTCGACAAGTTCATCGTCTTCGTCACGAGCGTCGTGACCGGTCAGCTGAGCCCGTTTCTCTGGTCGCGCCTTGAGGACTACCAGAGACACAGAGTCCTTGCATTTCTCAACCCGGAGAAGTACCGTTTCAGCACCGGCTACCAGCTGATCCAGTCGAAGATCGCGATCGGCTCGGGCTCGGCCATGGGAAAGGGCTTCCTCCAGGGCACGCAGAAGAACTTCGCGTTCCTGCCGGAGCAGCACACCGACTTCATCTTCTCGGTCCTCGCCGAGGAGTTCGGTTTCCTCGGCTGTCTTCTCGTACTGAGCTTGTACCTGTTCCTCGTGGTGCGGATGTTCCGTCTGGCCGGGACCGTAAGAAACCGGTTCGCCGGACTCGTGATAGTGGGCATCGCGAGCGCCCTCTTTCTACAGTCGACAATCAACGTCGGCGTGACGCTAGGGCTGTCCCCGGTCACCGGGATGACGCTGCCGCTTCTGAGCTATGGCGGGTCGTCGCTTCTCGTTACGCTCGCTTCCGTAGGCGTCGTCCTTGGGATGGGCCTGAGACGCATGGAGTACTGACCTCTTGAGACCGATTCTGTTCCAGCTGGGTGGGTTCCCCATAAGAAGCTACGGGCTGCTCATCGCCGTGGCTTTCATGGTGGGCATCTGGATCGCCCGTCGGCGTGCCGTTAGAACCGGATACGACCCGGACATCATCATCGACCTGTCCGTCATCGTCATCCTCGTATCCATCATCGGGGCGCGTCTGGCCTACGTGTTCGTCCGCTGGGACTACTACCAGCACGACATCCTGGGCATCCTCCGGATCTGGGAGGGGGGCCTGGCGCAGTACGGAGGGATGGTCGCCGGAGCCCTGGCGGGACTCTGGTTCTTCCGGCGCAGGGGCATCGACATGTGGGCGGGGGCCGATCTGGTGGCGCCGTCGCTCGCGATGGGCGTCACGATCGGGCGCATCGGCTGTTTCCTCAACGGCTGTTGCTACGGCAAGGTGTGCGAGCATCCGTGGGGCCTCGTTTACAGTGAGAGCTCCATCGCGGGAATGCGGTTCCCGGGGATGCACCTCCACCCGACACAGCTCTACGAGTCTCTGCTCGCGCTTGTCGTCTTCTTTGTGCTTCTGGCCGTCGACCGCAGGAAGCCGTTCGAGGGGTTCCTGCTGTGGCTGTTCGTCATCCTCCTGTCGGTCTACCGGTTCCTCATCGACCCCCTCAGACACTACGACACCGAGTCCATCGCATTTCGGAGCGGCGCCCTCGCTCTCACGAACAACCAGGTCTTCGGCGTCGCGCTCGTTCTCCTGTCCGTGGGCTTCATGGTCTATCTGTCGCGCCGCGCCGCCGTGCAGGGGGACGTCACCGCTCCTTAGCCCCGCGCTTCACGACGCATCATTGGACCCGCGCTTCACGACGCATGATCGAGCTCCTTCCGCCCCCTGGAAGCAATCGCCGTGTGTTCCAAACCGCTCCAGCTCAAATCGGTCCGGTCCCGGGGAAGGGCCCTGAGTCTCGTCCGGGACGCTCTCCTCGCCTTCCTGTTCCCGGACTCCTGCATAGCTTGCGGCGCGCCGCTGGCGGCTGACCTGCGGCACCTCTGCGCGCGCTGCGGGTCCGAGCTGCGCGCCCGGCCCGGGTCTCTCGCTTTGCCCGAACCTCCCGGTCCCCGAGCGACTGCGAACGCCGCGGCACGGGTGTTCTATGCTCTGGAGTTTGAGGGAGCGGTCCGCGCCGTGATACACGCGCTCAAGTACCAGGGCAGGACTTCGATCGCGCGCGATCTGGCCCGCCTGGCCGTTCCCGCCGCACTGTGTGCGTGTGTGACGCCGCCCGACGTCGTCGTGCCGGTTCCGCTCCACCCCGTCAGGTTCAGGCAGAGGGGCTTCAACCAGAGCGAGCTTCTGGCGGTGCACCTCGCGGCCGGGATCGGCGCGCCGGTGCGAAGGGCGCTCGTCAGGACCCGGCACACGCAGCCGCAGGCTCGACTGGCCAGACGCGAGCGGCTCGATATCCCGCCGGACACCTTTCGCGGGCAAGCGGGAATCGCGGGGTCCGGACGGATCCTGCTCGTTGACGACGTAGTCACAACGGGGGCCACCCTTGCCGCGGCATCAGTCGAGCTTCTCAAGACCGGGGCTGCGGAGGTCGTCTGCTTTGCCCTCGCCGGAACGCCGCCTGGAGACCGAACTGGCTGAGCAAGCCCCGCCGGAGACGGATGCCGCCGCGGCGCCGAAAGCGGTTGACTGGGCCCAGAGCGACCACTAGAATTCGGTGTTCCGGCGCGGAACCCGCGTCTGTCGCAAATCCAAGACCAAGCGGAGGTGGAGATGAAGGTTGCGGTCCTCACCGGCGGCGGAGACTGCCCCGGGCTGAATGCGGTCATAAGGGCGGTCGTGCGGCGGACGATGGGGAAGTATGGGGGAGAGGTCGTGGGGTTCCGCTACGGTTGGGCGGGTGTCATCGAGAACAACCAGATGGCTCTCGGGCTCGAGGAGGTCTCGGGCATCCTCCCCAGAGGTGGGACCATTCTGGGAACTTCGCGCACGAATCCGTACAGGATCGACGGCGGATTCGAGGCGATCAAGCAGACCATCGAGAAGGAGAAACTCGACGGCCTGATAGTGATCGGCGGGGAAGACACGCTCGGTGTCGCGTACAAACTCTACAGGGAGGGCCTGCCCATTGTGGGCGTGCCCAAGACTATCGACAACGACATCAACGGCACGGATTTCACGTTCGGCTTCGACACGGCCGTCCACATCGCGACTGAGGCCATCGATCGACTCCACACCACGGCCGAGTCGCACAACAGGGTCGTCGTTCTGGAGGTCATGGGACGTCACACCGGGTGGATCGCCGTGAAGGCGGGCATAGCCGGGGGAGCGGATCTGATCCTCATCCCGGAGATCCCGTTCGAGCTGGAAGAGGTGTGTGAGATCATCAAGAAGCGACACGGCCGCGGGAAGAACTTCAGTATCGTCGTGGTGGCGGAGGGCGCGAAGCTGCCGGCCGCCGAGCATAAGAAGGACGAAGAAGCGGGGGAACTCGTGCTGCAGCAAGACAGCACCGATTCCTTTGGTCACGTTCGGCTGGGAGGCATAGGCAACGAACTGGCCAAGATCATCCAGGAGGGGACCGGGTTCGAGACGAGGGTCACCGTCCTCGGCTACACGCAGCGCGGCGGGACCCCGACGGCCTTCGACCGCGTGCTCGGTACGAGATTCGGCGTCGTCGCTGCGGACCTCGTCCACGCTCAGGAGTTTGGGAAGATGGTCAGCCTTCACGGCGACAAGGTGATTCCCATCGAGATGTCTCATGCCATCGAGCGCCTGAAGCTCGTCGACACGGAGCTCTACGAGGTGGCGCAGACCTTCTTCGGCTAGTCCGGAAGCCCCAAGCTCGTCTCCCGGAGCTCCGGGGGCGGGCACGGCAGGAACGGAGTGAACATGGGCCTTTCCACCAACAACGACCTCATGATGCCGGCCAGAACCGGCGGCTACGCGGTGGGTGCGTTCAACACGAGCAACCTGGAGATCACGAGGGCGATATTCGAGGCTGCGGCAGAGCTCGGGTCACCCGTTATCGTCGCGACGTCGCAGTCGGCGATCACGTACGCGGGATACGACAACATCCGATGCATGGTTGAGAACATGGCCCAGGCCACCGGCGTGCCGGCGTCGCTTCACCTCGATCACGGAACCGACCTGACCGTCATCGAGCAATGTCTCGAGCATGGCTGGACCTCCATAATGATCGACGGGTCGCACCTGCCTTTCCATGAGAACATCGCGGCGACGAAGAACGTCGTGGAGATGTGCCGGCCCCGCGGCGTATCGGTCGAGGGAGAACTGGGACGATTGATGGGCGTGGAGGACGAGATCTCCGTGTCCGCCAACGAGGCCGTCTACACCGACCCGGAGCAGGCGGTAGAATTCGTGGAGCGCACCGGCTGCGATTCCCTCGCGATCGCCATAGGAACCTCGCACGGCGCCTACAAATTCAAGGCCCAGCCGAAGCTCGCGATCGACCGGCTCGAGCAAATCGCCGCGACCGTCCGGGTGCCGCTCGTGCTGCACGGAGCCTCGGCGGTGCCGCCGGACGTACTGGAGCTGGCGACGCGCTACGGCGCCGAGCTGCCCGGGGCGAAGGGGGTGCCCCCCGAGAGCATTCGAGAGGCCATCGGGGGCGGGATATCCAAGGTCAACATCGACACGGACCTCAGGCTGGCGTTCACGGGACGCGTCAGGGAATTCCTGGCAGAGAACCCTGATGTGTTCGCCCCGCGCAAGATACTCTCCGCGGCGATAGAGGGGATGAAGGACGTCATCAGATCGAAGATCGAGCTGTTCGGCTCGAGCGGGAAGGCCTAGGAGGACTCATGGGGTTCAAGTTCGCAATCAACGGTTTCGGCAGGATTGGCAGGCTCGTTCTGCGCGTGGCGTCAGAGATGGACGGGTTCGATTGCGTGGCGGTCAACGACCTCACGGATGCGGGAACCATGGCGCACCTCCTCAAGTACGACTCGGTGCACGGGAAATTCGACGCGGACATCACGCACGACGACACCTCTATAACGGTGAACCGCGACAGATTCGCGTTCCACTCCGAGCGTGACCCGGCGAATCTGCCGTGGGGAGACCTCGGTGTGGACGTCGTCATCGAGTCGACCGGCCATTTCAGAGACAGAGCGGGCGCGTCGAAGCACCTGACCGCCGGAGCGAGGAAGGTGATGATCTCCGCGCCGGCCAAGGACCCGGACGTGATGATCGTCATGGGCGTCAACGATCAGGACTACGACCCTGCCAGCCATCACATCATCTCGACCGCGTCCTGCACGACCAACTGCGCCGCCCCGATGATCAAGGTGCTCCACGACAGCTTCGGTATCTCGAAGGGCATCATGACGACGGTGCACGCCTATACGAACGACCAGATGATTCTCGACTTCCCTCACAAGGACCTCCGAAGGGCGAGGGCGGCGGGCGTCTCGATGATCCCGACGACAACGGGCGCCGCCAAGGCCATATGCACGGTCATGCCGGAACTCGCCGGGAAGCTCGACGGGCTGGCGGTTCGCGTGCCCACTCCCGACGGCTCGCTCGTCGATTTCGTTGTCCAGCTCGAGAAGAAGACAACGGCGGGGGAGGTGAACGAGGCGTTCCGAACGGCCGCTGAGAATCCGCCTCTGGCTGGCTATCTCAAGTACACCGAGGAGCCTCTCGTGTCCATCGCCATCGTCGGCGATCACCATTCGTGCATCTTCGACAGCCAGCTCACTACTGTCATGGGCGGCGACCTGGTCAAGATCTTCGGTTGGTACGACAACGAGGCGGGGTACGCCTCGCGCATGGGCGACATGATGAAGCTGGTCGCCAGCAAGTGAGGTTCGTCCCAATGTATCGGAAGCTGCACGTCACGGATCTCGACCTCGCGGGCACGCGCGTTCTCCCGCGCGTTGACTGAAACGGGCCACTGACTCCCGACGGCGCCGGCGCCGACGACACGCGCGTCAGGAGAGCTCTGCCCACGATCAGACACATCCTCGAGTCCGGCGGCAAGGCGG
>JAUWLR010000220.1 GCA_030613615.1 Candidatus Eiseniibacteriota bacterium | reverse complement strand
CCCCGCCCCTCCTCGGCGGTTTCCGTCTCTGCGTAGCGGGGGCCCGCCTGCGTCGACCGCCGCACCCGGCACGGGCACCCACCCCGAACACCCCCCCCCCCCGCGTACTCGAGCAGTGGGAAGTGTCCGTGCTGATCCTGTACTTGATCCTGGTCTGGTATGCATCGCACCTGCCGTTCGCAGTCACGGCAAGGTACCGCGTTCCCACCATTCCACTCCTGTTCCTGTTCGGCGCGCATTTCCTCGTATCCGAGTGGCAGATGCTCCGAGCCAAGGACTGGCGGAAGAGCGCAACATGGAGCTTGGTTCTAGCCGGTGCTATGGTCTTGGCCAGTACCGACTTCGTTCCGGACGATGAGCCGGCGATGGCACGCTGGCACTACCAGAGAGGGATCGCCCACACCAGAGCCGGGCAGATCGAAGACGCCATCTCGGAGTACCGCGAAGCCGTGGCTCTCAACCCTGAGTACTCTGCCGTGCACAACGACCTCGCGGCCGTGCTGGCGAGCCGCGGGCGGGTCGCCGAGAGCATTCCCCACTTCAAGAAGGCGCTCGAAGCTAGGCCCAATGATGCGTCATCGCACTTCAACCTAGCTTTGGCGCTCGAAATGGTCGGAGCGATTGAGGAGAGTCAACGTCACTACGAGCGGGCCGTTCAGCTTCGCCCCGGGGATCGCGAGGCCAGGGCAGGGATGCGGAGGACGAGTCAGTTGCTGATGGGGGTGACCGAGGAAGAGCGCTAGCCGCATCACAACATCAGCAGCCCCGCGTGCTCTCGGCGCAATCTAGTGACAGACCTGCGTGAATACGATATGGTTCATGCAGCGGCTCTCTCCTGAACACGATTGCGCTCTCCCGCGTCAGAACGTACGGGTGTATACTGCGGAGTGTATACTGCGGAGTGCATACCGTTAGCGTGGGTGGGACTGCCCTCCTTGGGAGGGCTGTCCGCCCGGGCTTACGTCTGCAGCGCCATCGAGGAGGTTTCCCCTTGTCAAGAACCTACACCGCACTCTGCATCGCGGTTCTCCTGGCCTTCGGCGCCTACGCCGCGGAATCGGTGCCGCTGAACGAGGCAGTCGATATCCTCTCGGTGGAGCTCTCGGAGTCCGGGCCCGACCGAACCGTCATCGAGTACAGGCTCGGGAGTTTCTCCACGGATATCGTCGAGATCGGCGGGAAGGCCTATCACACCGTGACGCTGGGCGGGGAGAGCCAGAGCCTGGAGAAAGGGCTTCCCGACCTTCCGAACGTAGCAAGGAGCATCGTCATTCCGGATGATGCCGAGATGTCCGTGCGTGTCATCTCATCTCACTACGTCGACTACCACGACATCGATGTGGCCCCGTCCAAGGGGGAGATCCCCAGGACCGTCGACCCGGCCCGGGTCCCATACGAGTTCGACCCGTTCTACACCTCCGACACCTGGTATCCGTCCAGACTCGCTGACGTGAGGGCGCCCTACATTCTACGCGACGTGCGCGGTATGGTCGTCGTGCTCAACCCCTTCCGGTACAACCCGGTCAGTCGCACGCTGCGCGTGTACGACCGCGTGACGGTGGAAATCTCGCGAGCAGGTCCGGGGAAAGTGAACGTGCTGTCGCATCGGCCGCCGAGGGGAGTGACGCCGGAGTTCGCCGGCATCTACGAACGCCATTTCCTGAACTTCAACAGCGGCAAGCTCGCGCGCTACACGCCGGTGGGCGAGGTGGGGAGCATGCTCGTCATCTCGTACGGCGACTTCATGACCGCGATGGAGCCCTTCGTCGAATGGAAGCGCCAGATGGGCGTTCCGTGCGAGATGGTCAGCGTGACGACCGCCGGGGGCACGGCGGTCGCGATCCAGAGCTACATCCAGAACTACTACGACACGAACGGCCTGACGTTCGTTCTCCTGGTCGGAGACGCGGAACAGGTCCCGTCGCTGTCCGCCAACAGCGGTGCATCGGATCCGTCCTTCTCGCTCGTGGCTGGTTCGGATGTCTACCCGGACATCCTCGTGGGGCGCTTTTCGGCCGAGACGGTCGCGCAGGTGGAGACCCAGGTGCTCCGCTCGGTCGAGTACGAGAAGCTGCCCCAGGCCGGAGCGGACTGGTACCACAGGGGCACCGGCATCGCCTCCGACCAGGGACCGGGCGACGACGATGAGCTCGACTACGAGCACATGGACTTCATACGCGACGATCTGCTGGGGTTCACCTACACCGAGGTCGACACGATCTACGACCCCAACCCGGACGCGAACGCTTCGATGGTCGCCGCCGCCCTCAATGAGGGCAGGAGCATCATCAACTACGCGGGACACGGATCTTCCATGGGGTGGATCTCGTCCGGTTTCATAAACTCCGACGTGAATGCGCTCACGAACGACAACATGCTTCCGTTCATCTGGTCGGTCGCGTGCGTCAACGGCATGTTCTCAGGCTATACGTGCTTCGCGGAAGCGTGGATGCGGGCCACGAACGGGTCCGAGCCCACCGGAGCCGTCGCCACCCTGATGTCCTCGATCAACCAGGACTGGGACGAGCCCATGGACGCGCAGGACGAGATGGTCGACCTCCTGGTCGCGGGCTCCAACCGCACGTTCGGCGGGCTGAGCATGAACGGTTGCTGCCACATGCTGGACGAGTACGGCGAGCTCGCCGAGAATGAGTTTCTCAGCTGGCACATCTTCGGAGACCCCTCCCTCCGGGTGCGCACCGACACGCCGGTGTCCCTGTCGGTCTCCCACGCGGCCTCCGTAACGCCTGGGGACCTGAGCTTCAACGTGACCGTCGACGGGGTGGAGGGCGCACTCTGCGCGCTCTCTCACGACGGGGTCGCCCACGGCTCGGCGTTCACTGACGCCGGGGGGACGGCGGTCATCGATATAGAGGGTGTGCTTCCGGCCAACGAGAGCGTTGTCGTCACGGTGACTTCCTTCAACGCGACGCCCTACTTCGGCAGC
>JAUWLR010000202.1 GCA_030613615.1 Candidatus Eiseniibacteriota bacterium | reverse complement strand
ACGCCGTAATGTAGGGGATGAGGCCCGGGAGCTCGCGGAGTGTGTACTCCAGTCCCAGACCGCCGTCCGCCTCGTAGGGAGTCACCTTGACCGATGTGAAGATGCCGAGGTTGTAAAGCCGCCTGACGTCTTCCCTCAGGGTCTCCAGACTGAAGACGTCGCCCGGGCTGAGCTCGAACTCGCGCGTGACTATGTGGTCCTTCGTGAGATCGTTGCCCGAGATGGTTATCTCGGCAATGGCCTGCCCCTCGTAGGGTTCGAACAGAGCCTCGTCCACGGCGGCTGCCGGGAGAGCCGGGATCAGAATGACGGGAAGCAGAATGGCGAGAAGCAGGAGGGTTGCACGCATACTCATATCTCTACCATCTGACGCCCTCCCAGTCAAGGTTGTCTCGGGGCTCGGGCCGTGGTAGCCTCGTGCGTTGCTCCCGGACGTCAACCCTCATGTCCGTTCGTCGGGACGGCCGGCGGCTCGTGAACGCTTCGTCCCGTGAGTTAAGGAGGTACGCTCGTGTTTCGATCGCTCGGACTGGCGGTGCTCTGCACGCTCGCCCTTCTCGTGACGTGCACGACCGCCGCGGGACTCCTGCCGGCGGACGCGGGATCTCTCGAGGCTCGCGGGGCCGACGGTGAGCCCGTCCGCGTGTCGGTGGGTTTCCTGCTCATCGATATCCTTGACATCAACGGCGTGACGCAGACCATGCGTGCGGACTTCTCTGTTCACCTGTCATGGAAGGATGAGAGCCTCGCCGGCCGCTGGCCAGAGAGGCGCGTGCTGGGCGTGGGGGAAACGTGGATGCCGGACATCCAGATAGTCAACGACCTCAGCCTGGCCAGGAAGCGGCGGGACGTCGTGGAGGTCGAGCCCGACGGCACGGTGACATATCGCCAGCGCTACTTCGGGGACCTCTCGGTGAACATGAACCTCAAGGACTTCCCGACCGACAGCCATACGTTCGGTATCAAGTTCGTGTCCGCTTCGCCGGGGGAGGTGGAGTTCGTGGCGCTGGAGGACCGGATCATCCAGAGCGAAGCGCTGTCGGTAGTCGACTGGGCCGTGGGCAAGGGCGACCTCGTGATGGAGCAGGTCGACATCGGACTCGCGACAACACCGGGTTTCACCTTCCGGTTCCCCGCGAGTCGGGAAGGCCGCTACTTCCTCTGGAAGATGATCTTCCCGCTCGCGATGATAGTGTTCATGTCCTTCGCGGTGTTCTGGATCGACCCCATTCATATCGAGGCGCAGATGGGTGTCGCTTCCGGGGCGATGCTGACCGTGGTCGCCTTCCTCTTCAGCATGTCAGCGCTGTCTCCCAAGGTGCCCTACCAAACGCGGCTGGACAGGTACACGTTCCTTTCGATTGTCATGATTTTCCTGGCACTGGTCGAGGCCGTCCTGAGCAGCAGGCTCGCCGGTCACGGGAGGAAGGCCGCGGCGCGGCGATTCGACGTCGCTTGCAGAGTGCTGTTCCCGGTCGTCTTCCTGGTTCTGTCGCTGATCGTCTTCCTTAAGTAACGACCGTCCGCTTGGCCGGGTTCACTTGAGTGGTGTGGTGCAAAGACAGACACGGAGGTGTACGTTGGTGAGAAGAGCGACAGCGGCAGTCTGCGCCAGCCTGATGGTGGCCATGGCGGCGGGAACGGCGACCCCCCAGACGACCGCGGGAGCGGGCGAGGGCTGGGAGTTCTCAGTGACGCCCCACGTCTGGACCGTCAGCATGAGAGGCGCCGCCGATATTGGTGATCTCGACGTGCCGGTGGATGTCGGCCTCAGCGACATCTCTGACGCGCTTGACCTCGGGGCGTTCATCCATGTGGAGGCCCGACACGGGCAGTGGGGTGGCCTTCTTGATGTCGGCTACATGAGCGCGAGCATCGAGGACGAACCTCTCGACATCGTCGACCCCTTCGGCAGCATGGCCGATATCGAGACCAGCGTCGTGGTGCTCGACGCCCTCGGCAGCTATCGAGTCACACTCACGGACAGCGACGTGTTCGATTTCCTTGCCGGCATCCGCTGGACGCGGGCGGAAGTGGACGTCGTTGTCGTTGAGGGTTCTCCCGACTACGGAGGGACCGCGGATGATTCATGGATAGACCCGCTCGTCGGCATCCGCTTCTCGTCGCGGTTCTCCGAGAGCTGGTACAGCTGGGTTCGTATGGATGTTGGGGGGTTCGGTATCGGCTCCGATTTCACGTGGGGCACGTCGCTCGGACTTGGCTACGAGTTCAACGACACCGTCGCCGCCAACCTGGGATACAAGCACATCGGCATCGACTGGGACGACGGCAGCGAAATGTACAAGGGGCTGGTCCTGGTTGAGCACGGTCTCTTGCTGGGTGTTACGTTCAGTTTCTGACGCGTGCCCGCGAGAAGGGGCACATCACAAGTAGGAAGGAAGAAGAGGAGGGGAAATGAAGACGATCGGTAGATTCCTTTGTGTTGCGGTTCTTCTGATGCTGGCCGTGAGCGCAATGGGCCAGGAGGCGAGCGAGGCGGACCTCGCGAAGGCGGCGCAGAACCCCGTCGGCGCCATGATCAGCGTCCCGTTCCAGAACAACATGACCTTCGGCGTAGGACCGGACGAAGAGATCATGAACGTCCTGAACGTCCAGCCCGTCTGGCCGTTCAGCGTATCCGAGAACTGGAATCTCATCACCCGGACCGTCATGCCCATCATGACTCTTCCTGGCTTCGGTCCCGATGATGACGGGACCACCGGATTGGGCGACGTCATCTTCACGGCGTTTCTCGCGCCGGCCGTGCCTGGAGAGATCATCTGGGGCGCGGGCCCAGTCCTCTCGCTGCCTTTCGCTACCGACGACGTACTGGGCAGTGAGAAATGGGGCATCGGTCCGTCGGTCGTTGTGCTCAAGATGAGCGGGCCCTGGGTCTTCGGCGCCCTGGCCAACAACATCTGGTCGTTCGCCGGTAACGACGACAGGGGGGACATCAACCAGATGCTCGTGCAGCCGTTCGTGAACTTCAACATGCCCAATGGATGGTACGTGTCGAGCGGTCCGATCATCACGGCAAACTGGGAAGCGGACGACGACAACACGTGGACCGTTCCGGTCGGCGCCGGCGTGGGCAAGGTCTTCCGCGTAGGGAAGTTGCCCCTGAACGGCTCGGTTCAGGGCTACTACAATCTCCAGAGTCCCGAGGGCATGGGAGACACAGTGCTCCGCGTGCAGCTGCAGTTCATGTTCCCGAAGTAGCCTGAGAGATCCGCGCCGCGTTGGACTTGCGGCGGACCCGGCCGTGCGGCGGGGTGCAACGAGAGAGGGCGGGAGTCGGTCCACACAGGACAGGCTCCCGCCTTCTTCAGTTCCAGGGCGCCGCTTGCTACTTGTCGCCCTCCAGGTCGGCCCAATCGACACGCACGACGCCGTCGGTCGCAGGTATCGACACGGTCCCGCCGATGTCCCGTACGATCTTCCTGATCCGCTCATCGGTATGTGAGTAGAACCGCTTCCATCCGGAGCAGAGGTAGTTCAGCCCGGGCTCGCCGGCCGGCGTCCGGATGAACCTGTTCTTCGGGCACTCGCCGAAGCAGGCGAACTGGTAGCTGCACTCGCGGCAGTAGCGCGGCAGC
>JAUWLR010000132.1 GCA_030613615.1 Candidatus Eiseniibacteriota bacterium | reverse complement strand
GCGGACTGGGTGTTCAAGAGAGGCGTGCGCAGCGTCGACGAGATGACGAATCTCTCGAAGGCTCTGCGAGAGCGCTTGTCCGAGAAAGCTGTCCTCTCCTGCGCCAGGGTAGTTGATACACGCACGTCCGAGGTCGACGGGCCCCGGAAGCTGCTGCTCGAATACGGCCGCCCACGCATCGAGGCCGTGCTGCTCAGGGACGCCGAGAGGATCACGGGGTGCGTCTCTACGCAGGTCGGCTGCAAGTTCGCGTGCTCGTTCTGCGCGACCGGCGCGATGGGATTCAAGCGCAACCTCACGGCCGGTGAGATCGTCGAGCAGATGATCTCACTCAGAGAGACCGCGGCTCCGGATCGGCTCGGCAACGTGGTCTTCATGGGAATGGGTGAACCGTTCGACAACTACGACAACGTCATGCGCGCCATCAGGATCGCGAACGCGGAGTGGGGCTTAGGGATAGGCGCGCGCCGCATGACCGTCTCAACCGCCGGGCATGTGCCGGGCATACGGAAGCTCGCCGAGGAGGGATTGCAGATCCATCTTGCGGTCTCGCTCAACGCCCCGGTGCAGGGGCTACGCGCCACGCTGATGCCCATCGCGGACCGCTACTCGCTGACCCAGCTCCTGGGCGCGATCGAGCACTACTCGGAGCGCACGGGGCGCCGGGCAACGCTTGAATACGTGCTTCTGCGAGACTTCAACGACTCGCCCGAAATGGCCGCCGCGCTGGCGGAGATCGCGAGAAGGCTCCTATGCAAGGTCAACGTCATATGTTACAATGAAACTACGGACTCAGTATTCGCACCCCCTACCGATCGAACAGTCGAGAGCTTCCTCTCGGAAGTGAGAAAGCGTTGCCCGACTGTCGTGAGGAGAGTGAGCCGTGGCAGCGACATCGCCGCGGGCTGTGGGCAATTGTGCGTCCCCCGCGACGGGACATAACGACGGCGACCGGATGGCGCCCCGGAGCGCGCGGTTGAACCTCTGGTAATGAGTGCAATGAACAAGCTAAGGATCATCATCGCAGCAGGAGCAGCAGCGGCCCTCGTCTCCACGTGTGCGGCGGCAACGGATTCGCCGGCCGGCGAGAGCGCCGAGCTGAAACTCGAGCGCCTGGTCATCGAGATCGAGAACGTCCTGCCCCCATCGTGGCAAGTCATCGAATCCGGCATCGGAGAGCTGCCCATCGGGTGGACGGGTCCGGAGACCGGCCTCTACATCATGGTCGAGGACACGAGCACTCGCTTCTTCCATCACAGCGGCTTCCATTACTACTCGTTCTACAGAATCTGGCTGATGCCTCCGGGATGGGAAGGCGAGATGCGGCACACGCCCTACGTCGCCGACAGTGCGCCGGCGTTCCTGCTCGGCCTGAGCGACGAGCTTGTCGCGCTCTACCACACGGCCGGCGGCAATGTCTGGAACGACGGCCCGGCCGCGTTCTGCTCCACGCTCGGACTGGACACTATCCGCTACCCCGACCTGGCGCGGCGCGTGGTCGACCTCGAGAGCGAAGAGCGATTGACCGATGCCGCCGCGGCCACCGGTGACCGCGGGAGCGAGCTCTCCCAGCACTCGATGGCCAGCTCGTTCGAGATGAACCCCTACAGGATAGTCGGGCTGGCCGGCGACGGACCGAACCTGTATCTCGAATACGTCTTCGGGAACGAAGGGGACCCGGACAGATTACAGCTCGCGGACCTTACCGAGCTGCTCGCTGGGAGCGTCTTCCAGAGGTTCCCGGAGGTCGAGTCGCTCTATCTTCGCCGTTGCACGCGCGACACCTTCACTGATACCATCGTCAATCGCGATTAGCTAAACTTCCACTACGATCGCAGGGTCACACATTACGAGAGTCGGCGCTGCCGACTGTTTGTGACCGTGCCCCGGCGGCACCGGTCCCGTGTATCCGCGGTCCGCTGACACCGGCCTGGCTTGACCACGTCATGGAGGATGACAATGCCCGCGTGGAGGAAGACACTTCTTGCGTTGCTCGCTCTGGCCCTCATGGCCCTGACCTTCCCGACTGCCGCGCTCGCGGACGAGCACAACGCGTTCATCGAGCTGTCCACCGGCGACCTCACCAACTTCGAGATCTGGGAGGACAGCTACTTCAGCCCGACCGGCAACATCTACTACAACCGGGTGGACGGACTTCTGCTGTACATGGGGGGGCGGTACCGCTCGGAGTCCCGCCTTCATCCGAGGCTCAGGGCCGTGTGGGGGTGGCCGTCCGCGCGCTCCGGCTCCTACTATCGGCTGGACATCGAGCAACCTGTTTTCAGCCAGGACAGCTTCTCGTTCGGCGTCAACCTCTACGACAGGAGCTCGTGGAACCTCGAGGACGAGGAGGCCATCTCGGACTTCGACAACAACATGCACGCGCTGTGGGCGAGAATCGACGACCGCGACTACTTTCGCCGCAACGGCGTGACCATCTTCGCGCGTCACAAGGCGACACCGGAGCTGACGCTCAAGGGCGAGTACCGGTCGGACAAGCTGAGCTCTCTCTCGGAGAGCCAGAGCGTCTGGTCCGTTTTCGGGGGAAGCAATGACTGGCGCGAGAACCCGGCGCTCATGGTCGGCGTGCTCGAGGACGCGCGGGAGTTCGAGGGCACGATGTCGAGCTACGTCTGGTCGGCCGAGTACGATTCCCGCGATGAGGACAGGACGACTGGCTGGCGGGCGCGCGGCATCGGCGAGTACGACGGCGGGGCCGTGGGTGGTGACTACGAGTTCACGAAGCACATCTTCGAGGCCCTGAAGCTCATTCCGATCACGCCCACGCAGACGCTGGCGCTCTCCGGCATGTGGGGCATCGTCGACGGGACGGACCTCCCCTCCCACAAGCTCTTCCACCTCGGTGGGCGCGGCAATCTTCGCGGATACGACCACAAGGAGTTCGGGGGCGAGGACCTCGTCTTCGGTCGCGCCGAGTACAAGGTGCAGGTGACCAAGCCGCTGAAGATGATCTTTTTCCTCGAGAGCGGCCAGGTCGGCTACGATACCTCCACGCCGGAGTCGGACGATTCCGACGGGTACAGGCACGACGCAGGTATAGGCTTCCAGATCGAAGCGCCCTGGTGCGGTTGGTTCCGGCTGGACGTCGCCAGTGCGATAGCGGAAGAGACCGACATCAAGGTGTATCTGAGCCTGCTGCTGACTCACTGACGTCCCGAGCGGGCGCTGTCAAGCGTGTGATTCGCTCTGCGGCGCGCGCTTCCGGGCGCAGCAGCAATGCGGCAGGGCGACAGAGAGTAGGCGAACCCTTCGCTCTCTCCGTCGTCTTTGAACTCCCCCGTCCCACCTCTCGGGGGAGCGCGCGGCGTACAGGGCGCGGCGAAGCAAGCGGAACCCCGGCCACGTGCGGCCCGGGGAATCAGGATGCACTGACCATAGGTGCGGCGCTCGCGACCCGGGACGGTCCGGGCGGCGCGACAGACAGCGCGGCAGGAAGGAGACTGGAGTATGAAGGGGCTTCTTGTGGCAGTAGCGGCATGCGCGGCGGTGGCCATCGTCGTGCTGGCGGCGCTCCCGGCGGGCGCCGACGCCTTCACCGACACCTGGCTGAGAGGTGCGAGCTCGGTCGCCGTAGACGATGACGCCATCGCCCTCTTCATCAACCCGGCCGGCCTCGGGATGTACGGAGACTCCAACAGCTACACGTCCATATCGATGGCCGGCAAGGACGTGCTCGGTGTCTCGCTGGCGGGGAAGACGGGGCCGCTCGGCCTGGGGTACAGCCGGCAGCACATGTGGAAATCTGGCGACGACCCCGGAGCGGGGTTGCGTCGGAGTAGCAACGCGGTCGATGTCTACTACGCCGGTCTGGCGCTCGGCGACGGGCGGTCGTTCAGCGTCGGCTTCGACTACCGCTGGTTCCGTCCGCAGTTCGGGGAGAGGAAGAAGACCGGAACCTGGGACCTGGGCGCGATGTACAGGCCGGTGAGCTTCCTGTCCGTAGGCGCCGCCGTGCGGAATCTCTCTGAGCCCGATGTGCTGGGCGCGGATGGGTTCGGGCTGAAGACAACGTACGTCGCCGGGGTCGCCGTGCGCCCCATGGGCGACAAGCTGACGCTCATGGCCGACGCCGGATTCGAGCGCAGCCAGGATCTTGCGGATGCGGTCTACACCGCGGGAGTCAAGGCGGAGGTGGCGGACGGTATCGTCCTGCGCGGCTCGCTTCAGTCCTACTCCGACGGCGACAACCGCGAGCAGGAGTTCAGCGCCGGTCTGTGGTTCGATCTGGGCCGCGTCGGGGCGGGCGGCGCATACAGGAGCTTCGAATCCGCGGACGATGACATCCTGAGCTTCGGCTTCACGACGAGCAGAGAGAGGCAGAGGACACAGTTCCAGGCGAGCGGGAAGGTCGCCGAGATCAAGGTCGCCGGGCCGCTCTCCGACTTCCGGCCGGGCTGGAGTCTCCTGGGGGAACCCAGGAAGAGCGCGCAGGCCGTCATCCGCAACATCAGGAAGGCAGGCAGTGACGAGTCGGTCGACTGCATCCTCCTGAACATCAAACCCGTGGACGGTGGGTTCCTCGGCGGACCGTCGGCGCTCGTGCAGGAGATACGCGACGAGATCGTGCGCGTGAAGAGCGAGCACGGCATCCCGATCGTGGCCTTCCTGGAGTACGGCGGCGGCACACAGGAGTACTTCCTCGCGTCCGCTTGCGACAGAATCATGATCCACCCCTCAACCGGTGTCTACGGACTGGGCAACTACGTGACGGTCAACCGCTACGCCGGCACGGCCGAGAAACTCGGGATCCAGTGGGACTACATCTCGGCCGGGGAGTATAAGAGCACGTTCCACTCGCTGGGCGGCCCTCCCCTGACCGACGAGCAGCGAGCGGGGGTCCAGGAGCTCGAGGACGTCATCTACGACGAGCTGATCGCGGTCGTGATGGAAGGGCGCGGCCTCTCGAGGTCTGAAGCCGAGAGCGTGTGCGACGGCAGGATATTCATCCCCGACAAGGCCGTCGATGCGGGGCTGGTCGATGACATCGGCACGTACGAGGACGCGAAGGCCGTGGCGCTGGAACTGGCGGGCGGCGATGTGCCGGAGGAGCCCGAGAACATCAAGACGGTCAATGTCGCAACATGGAAGAGCAAGGATTACCACTGGGGCAAGAAGCCCGTGATCGCCGTGGTCGGCGCCTACGGCGGCATCCAAGAGGGAAAGGGCGGCACCGACCCGCTGCGCGGCGGGCAATCGATAGGCTCCGAGACACTCGTAAGGGCGCTCAGGGCCGCGCGCAAGAACCCGGACGTCTACGCGGTCGTGCTGCGGGTTGACAGCGGCGGCGGCAGCGGCCTCGCCTCGGACATCATCTGGTACGAGACGGTCAAGGTGGCCAAGGAAAAACCACTCATCGTGTCGATGGGCAACGTGGCGGCGTCGGGCGGTTACTACATCGCCATCGAGGGCGAGAAGATATTCGTCGAGCCCCTGACGATCACCGGCAGCATCGGTGTCGTCGGCATGATGCCCGTCATCGCGGAACTCTACGACAAGATCGACGCGACGCACGAGACCTTCAAGAGAGGCGAGCACGCGGACCAGTTCTCGCCGATGCGGAAGCTCACGGACGAGGAGAGAGAGATGGCCGAAGAGGTCATCGCCTGGTTCTACGATGACTTCGTCGAGAAGGCGGCCGAGGCCAGAGGCATGAGCGCGGACAGACTGCGCGAACTGGCCCAGGGCCGGGTCTACATGGGCAGCCAGGCGCTCGAGAACGGTCTGGTCGACGAGCGCGGCGGGCTGTCGGCGGCGATCGACTACGCCTGCGAGAAGGCCGGCGTCGAGCGTGAGGACGCCAATGTGGTCTACTACCGGGAGAGCCGGTCCTTCATGGACCATTTCCTGGGCGGCGCGGCGGTGAAGCTGGGCCTCTGGAAGCTGCTGGACTTCGGCGACTCCGACATGCGTGACCTCGTGAGAATGGAGGCCATCACGGAGCTGCCGCTCAACTAGGCAGAGGCTTGGACATAGCGGGCGGGGCGTGACCCCCGCCGGGCGCATTCGGGCCGCGGCTTTGCCGCTGCGGCCCGGCCCTTCTGCGGGGGCCTGAGCAAGGCTCAGGCGCCGCGGTCGCCGGAGTTGGAGGGGCCGCCGGCGAGCGCGAGGAGTCCGCCCTCCACGTCCAGCGTCCGGTTACCACCTGGGCTGTTCTCGTTGACGCAGACACGAGGGATTCTGTACAATACTAGGTTGATTTCCGTAGTAGCCAGGGCGGTGTTCGTTCCGCGATCTGGGCGGTGCGCGGTCGGCGCGTGGTGGCATCACGCAGAGGGGCGAGCGCGTTCAGGTGCGTCGTCGAGGGGAGTCAGGGCATGGCAGGCAGCGGAGGGTACAACGCGTTCGAGATGGCGCGTGCTCAGTTCGACAAGATAGCGGACATGCTGGAGCTGGACAAGGGCGCACGGGCTTTTCTGCGCACGCCGATGAGGGAGTACCATTTCT
>JAUWLR010000019.1 GCA_030613615.1 Candidatus Eiseniibacteriota bacterium | reverse complement strand
GCGGAACTCCTTCGCAACCTGGTACACCCTTCGTTTCAAAAGCGATACCTCCGTGTGTTCAGTCGTCGTGGAGCGCCCGCCATCTACGGTCGCGGCCCCGCATCATCAGATGCCAGAGTCGTCATCTACTCCGACGGTTTGTCTTCCTCGGCCTCTTCATCAGTGTCACCATCGGCCTCTTCGTCGGTGTCACCATCGGCCTCTTCATCGGTGTCACCATCGGCCTTTTCGTCGGTGTCACCATCGGCCTCACCGTCGTCATCTCCGGTCTCGTCGGAAGCCGCCTCGCCCTCCTCGGCGTTCTCCTCGTCTATCTCAGCGGCAGGCTCGGCTTCCACACGCTCGGGTTCCACGCGCTCGGCTTCCACACGCTCGGCTTCCGCACGCTCGGCCTCACGGGCGGCAGCACGCTCCATCGCCTCAGCTCGCGCCTGTTCCTCGATCTCCTTGAGGAGTTCCAACTTCTCCTCCTCAAGAACCTCGAGCACCGCCGCCACTGCGATCGAGATCTTCTCGGCGGTCTTCGAACCGACGCCCGGCACCCTGAGAATCTCCTCGGTGTCCACGCCGTCGAGGTCCTGCACGTGACGGTAGCCGGCCTCGGCGAGACTCGTCGCCAGCTTAGGGCCGACGCCGGGCAGCTCTCCGACCCGGACCCGCTGCGCGAGATTGATCTCGAGCTCACGCGAGTGCTCGGTCTCGCCAACGATGTCTATCTTCCATCCAGTGAGCTTGGCCGCGAGGCGCGCGTTCTGTCCGCCCTTGCCTATGGCCAGAGAGAGCTGGTCGTCCGGCACTATGACTTTGACTGCGTGCTCGCTCTCGTTGACGATCGCCTTGGAAACCTTCGCCGGATTGAGCGCGCGAGACACAAGAACCGACGGGTCCAGATTCCACGGAACGATGTCGATCTTCTCGCCCGCCAGTTCGCGAACGATGGTCTGGATCCGCGAGCCCTTGACTCCCACACAGGCCCCGACCGGGTCAACCCGCTCGTCGTGCGAGACCACCGCGACCTTGGAACGCCCACCGGCCTCCCTCGCGATCGTCATGATCTCCACGACTCCATCGTATATCTCGGGAACCTCCATCCTGAACAGCTTCTTCAGGAAGTTCGGGTGCGTTCTGGACAGGATGATCTGAGGGCCCTTCGTGGTCTTCTCGACAGACAGAAGGTAGGCCCTGATACGGTCGCCCTGCCGGTACCGCTCGCGTCGGATCTGCTCCCTGGCGGGAAGGAGACCTTCCGTGCGTCCGAGGTTCACCACGATCCCGCCCCGCTCGATCTGCTGCACGTCGCCAGTGATGATATCGCCGATCCTGTCCTGGAAATCGCCGTATATCTGCTCCCTCTCCGCCTCCCGCACCCTCTGCACGACGATCTGCTTCGCGGCCTGGATCGCGTTCCTTCCGAACTCGTCGAAGGGCACCTCTACGCGCACGACGTCGCCTATCTCATAGATCGTGTCCAGCTCCTGCGCCTCTTCGACGTCGATCTCGAGGATGTCATCCTCTGGAGTATCCACGACGGTCTTGTTGAGGAAGACACCTATCGCGTCGTCCTCCTCGTCCACGATGACCTCGATCTCCGCCGTGGGCCCGTACTTCTTGCGCGCTGCCGAGAGCAGGCCGGCCTCGAGTGCCTCGGCAAGGAGGCTTCCGTCCAGCTGCTTCTCGCGCGCGATTCTTCTCAGAGCTTCCAGCACACCACTGTTCATCGTTCAGGCTCCCGAACGGCAGCAGGTTCCTGCCGCCACCGTCGAATTCGACCCCGCACGTCGTCAGACAGACAGCCGCGCCCGGGCTATGTCCACAAGAGGTATGGACAGCTCCTCGCCGTCCATCGGCGCGATGCGAACGATCCCCGCATCCGCGCCCACAATCACACCCTCCACCACATTCCGGCCTTCCGCGGAGCCCCTCAACACGAGGCGTGCCTCCCGGCCGGCGAAGTGAACGTACTCCCTTTCCTTCTTGAGGCGATGGTCGAGCCCAGGAGAACTCACCTCGAGGACGTACCCGCCAGCAAGCTCAGGCTCCGCGTCCAGCAGGTAGGCCAGCTCACGGCTCACGGCCGCGCAGTCCCCGAGACTGACGCCCCGTTCGCCGTCGATGTAGAAGCGGAAGACCCTTCGCCCATGCTCAACGACCTCGTCCACGTCCACCAGCACAAAGCCCATCCCCTTGACGAGACCCCGGGAGAGTCCGTAGAGCTTCTCGTCCATCCGTTCCATCTGGAGTCCCCGCACAGGCCCCTGATACGACAAAAGCGGGCCCCCTGCCCACTTCCCGATGACAAGGTAGCACGCCCCTACATGCGACGCAAGGGAAAACGTGCGGGAATCCGCACGCCCGTGCGCTCGAGACAGCGATGTAGCAAACGCCAGCTAGTAGACGAGCTCGGCCAGGACCGCCCCAACCTCCCGCAGGCTCTCGGGGCTGCACTTGTCCGGCGTGTCCTCGATGGTGTGCCAGTAGGCGTAGTCGAAGTCGATTATCAGCGCCGCCGGGACGCCTGCCCTGATGAGAGGTATGTGGTCGTCGAACATCGCCGGGCCCGAATCCTCGGTGAAGTTCGCAGCACCAGCGCGCTCGGCCGCCTCCCAGATCATCCGCACTACCGCAGGACAGGCGCCCATCGAGTTCGGCTCCACGGGGATGGTCAGGTCGCTGTCCCCGATCATGTCCACCACCACCGCGTAGACGGGCGCGTAGTCGCCCATCCGACTGGCGAAGAAAGTCGAGCCGAGGCAGAAGTCGTCGAAACCGCCCCCGTTCCCCCCATCCTCTCCATCGAAGAAGACCAGGTCGACGCCCACGTCAGGATTGCGATCGGACATCATCGCCGCCAGCCCCAGCAGGACCGCGACGCCGGACGCCCCGTCGTTCGCCCCCAGGATTGGCGTCGCGCGATTGGACTCGTCGGGGTCCCGCTCGGCGATCCACCTCGTGTCCCAGTGGGCCCCGAACAGCACCCTCTCGCGCGCGTCCATCCGGAAGGACGCGATGACATTCGAGAGGACGACCTCGTTGCCATTGGTATCGAGCACCGTGAACCGCTGGACGGACACCTCGTCCGCGTAGCCCTGCAGGACACCGACGAGCCATTCCCGCATGGCCTCGTGCGCGTCGCTCCCCGGAGGCCTCGGTCCGAACTCACACTGCTTCTCGAGAAATGCGAAGGCCAGCTCCCCATTGTAGGTGGGGCTACCGCAGCCACCCGTCACGCCCGCGCCTGCAAGAACCGCCAGCAGGGCGATGGCAGCGCCGTGTCCCAGGAGGGCCTCGCGCAGGGTCATTAGAACTTGAACTCCGCTGAAAGGTGTACGCCTATCGTCCGACGCGTCTGGTCGCGCTTCTCGTCCCGTTTCTGAGAGAAGCTGATCTGGAGTCCGCCGGATACGTTCCTCGAGAAGCTGTAGGTCAAGTCCGTCGTCGCAGAGAAGTCGCGGATGGAGGACGTCGGGTTCACCTGAAGCAGCCCGTGCTCATCCTGTGCTGTCCTCGACACCCTCGATGAGCTGCGGAGAGTCAGCGACGTGTCCAGGTTGCTCTGAAACTTGAGCTTCTGGCCGAAGAACGGCAGCTTGAGCCCCTGGGGCGCCGAGAACCGGTAGTTGAGACTCAGGCTCATGGACCCGGTGTCGTCCTGGGTGACCGAGCCGGCTCCAGTGAGGCTGTAGCTCGTCGTCCTCCTCTTATCCCACGAGAAACTACCCGTCACGCCGTTCTTGAAGGTGGTGTCCACCGAAACCACCGGATTCATGGCGAGCCCATTGGAGCGCGCCTTTGGCTCGTCGGCCGGACCCGAGTGGGACCGCTTGTACTCGATGCCGCTCCTGGCGCGGACGCTCGAGCATACTCTGGAGAGGGCACCCAGTTTCTCGATTCCGTTCCACGACAGAGAGCCCTTGCTGGTCTCGCTCATGGAGCCGGTCTCGGTCGTCAGGGTCACCGAGTCCGAGAGAGCGTTCTTGTACCACCGCCCTCCCGTGGTCCTCTTGTAGGAGCCCTTGAGGCGCACCTGGCTCGTCAGCTTCAGGCCCGAGTCCAGTGACAGCGTGTGCTCTTCCGTGCGGTCGTCGGCCCCCTCGCCTTTCGACAATCCCAGACGATAGCTCCAGCCCGGAAGTTGCTCCCAAGTGATCCGGTCGTAGCGCGAACTCGTCTTGATGGAATAGCGCGCGTCGATCGCGTCTGTGTTGCGGATCAGCGTCAGCACCGGCTGCACGAAATCCGCAAACCCGGGTCCCGCGGGCTCCTCCTCGGCCGCGCCGCCTTCCCTTGCTCCCTCTTCTTCACCACGACTGCCATCCGCCCCGTCGCCCCCACCGTTCGCGCCATCCGCCCCGTCGTTCTCACCGCCCGCTCTATCCTCGCCGGCGCCTTCTCCGTCAGTCCGTTCCTCCCCCGCATCTTCCGCTCCAGCGTCTCGGTCGCGTGCGTCGGGGGTCCCCCCACGGGCACCTCGGTCAGCGCTCTCCCGTCTGCCTCTCGGAGCGCGGCCGCGCGGGGACGACGGCGACCCGAGCAGTTTCTTGATGTCGAGGCTTGCACGCATGTCATGACTGCTCTGCGCGCGGACGCTCCTGATACCGGCGGGATCGCCCGGGCGACGCACCTGCGGCCCGTGGTCGTCCGTGAAGGACGAGCTGAAGCTGTACTGCGGCGCGAGCCACCTCCCGAATTTTGGGTTGAAACTCAGCGAGTTCGAGTAGCGACGCTCCGTCTCGATACCGGTGTTCAGCCCGTATATGACCCTGTTGATGGGCTCCAGGTCGCGCTTCATGGCCACGCTGTGAGAGGTCCTGAGATTGTCCAGCAGCTGGAAATCGATGTTGGCATCCGCGTTCAGCTTCTTGTCGTGTCTCTCGGAGCGCTTGGTCTGCACGCCCAGCAACGAAATGTCGTAGTTCCGCGTCTGAATCAGGTGCGCGTCCACGTTGAACCTGACGCTGCTTGGCTTGAGGAAGAGCTCGGTGTTCCGAAACAGGTGTATGCCCTGCTTCTCTGGTGAGTACCTGTACGAGAGCCTGCCCCTGATTGTCCTTGACGTGTCTGCCTTCGTCGGCGACGCCTTCTCATGTTGGCCCAGTGACGTACGGAGCGAGATGCCGTCCGCCAGAAGGTGCGTCCAGAAATCCGGTGACTGTCGCTTCCTCGACAGCGACACCGCGATGCTCCTGTCGAGCGTCTCCGTCTTCTCGAACGCGCTCTGCTTCTCGTCGAGCACGATGTCGGACCCTGTCGAGAACTTCGGCCGACTGACCGAGCGCTTCCACGTGACGTTCACCGGCGTAGATATGCCCAGGGCACTGACGAACCTGTCCGCGTTCATGGTGCCGGTCAGGTTGTACGTGACGTTGTCCTGCCCCGAGCCACGCTCCCGCTTGAGAGAACGGAACTCCCCGTCAACGTGGCGGAGATCCAGATCGAGGTTGAGGAAGTCCGCAAACTTCGCCTGGACCGTGACCCTCTCGGCCCACCCGATGTCCTTGCGGACGTCAGACAGGCGGATGTCGTCCACCCATATCTCGCCCGAGATGTCGTGGCCGCCCGCCACATCGTTCCTGACGCCCACGCCCAGGCGACGGATCCTGGAGAACGAAGGCCACCCGACCCGCTTGAACTGCTCTCTTCGAACCGCGTTTGTATCGCCCCACGCCACCGCGGTGTCCATCGTGGCGTACTCACCGAGCTTGAGATCCGTGAAGGCGGTGAACGGGATGGTCAGCAAGTTGTCCGCGCTACTCCTGTCCTGAACCCATCCCGGGCCGACCCCCAGGCTGTACTCATAGTAGTTCAGCGAATCGCGCCCCACGCGCATGAAGAAGATCGTCCCGTCCTCCACGGCGGCATCCCCGTGCACGTAGAGGTCGAACGACTGATAGCCCGTGTAGTCCTCTTCGGAGTAGAAGACCTTCCTGGCAGTCGCCGTGTGTCCATCGCGGAGGTTCTCGTAGAGCAGGAAGAGCGACTGCTCGCGCTTCGGGAGATTCGTGTCAGAATCGATTCCCGGGTCGAACGGCGGATCGTAGTCGACGTCCTCCTTCGTGTTCTTCGTTCCCACGCGGAAGCTCATGTCCCCCATTTCCTCGTCCGGAACAGCGACTCCGTCCTCGTCGACTATCCGCACGGGTGTCCACTGGCTGCCGACGATGTCTATCGAGCCTATCATCACCTCGGCCGGTCCCAGGGGCAGCCCGTCCACCCAGATGCGAGCCGACTTGACCGATAACCAGGAAGCCATGCCTTTGACCGACTCAGCGTCTCCCAGTGGAATGCGGTACTTCCTCCAGTGATTGCCCGCGACGAGTTCGCTGTTGTCCTGAACCAGGTAGCTCGTGTCCGACAGGTCGACCGACAGCGTCCAGTAGCTGTTGTCCTTGTCGACATAGCCGTTTCCGTTCAGGTCCTCCGTGTCCAGGCGCTCGTTCCACTCGGTGCCGTTGATGCCCGAGTAGTTACTGGAGCCATACTCGAAGTTGTAGTCGTCGTCTCCGTCGTCGCCGGGAACTCCCTGTCCGTCGACGCCCTCCACCGTATCGAGGCCCACATCCTCGTCGGCATCGAACCCGTTCGGCGGCACGTCGACGTCCTCGGTGTCCAACTCGCCGTTCGGGGACATGAGCGGGTAGAAATCCTCGCTGATGGTGCCGAGGTCAATGTGGAAGGTGGCGGTCGACTGCGCGACCGGTCCGCCGTCGTTGATCCACATCTCAACGAACTGATACTCGGAGTAGTCGTTCCCCGTCTTGGACAAGAGCCGCATCAGTCCGGCCCACGAGCTCGGCACCACGGTGTCGCCGAACGCCATCTCCAGCACGGTGTGACTGTCATCGGCCTCCTGATCCGGGAGGTCGGGGTGCAGGTCACCCTCCTTGACCTTCCGGTCAGGGTTGTACCAGCTGACCTTCACGCGGTCAAAAGCCTGTATCTCAGGCACGTCCGGAATGCTCGACGGCACCCAGAGCCGCCTCGACACCCCCAGCATGCTCGTGTTCCGCGCCCCCTCCATGTCGTCTACGCTGACGAACCCCTTGGTGTTGGGGTTCGGTATCGAAACCGCCGCCTCCGCCGATATCCTGAGGCGCGACTCCGCATCTGTGTTTATCAACGGGATCGCATCGACGGCCCTGGTCATGAACTCCGGCGTGAAGTCCGCTGAGAGATTCACGTCGCCCACGACCGTCCGCGACGGTTCCTCGCCCAGTCGCGGGCGGTCGTCCGGCGTGCCCGTGCTCTGGTACCTCCAGGTCGTTCCCAGCCGGACCGCCTCACTCCAGTTGTATACGCCCCTCGCACCCAGCAGCGTCTTCTCACCGGTGATGCCGAACGGTTTGTAATCGTACTCCACCGTTACCTTGGCGTCCGGTTCCTTGGCCTCCTCGGCCAGGAGCGTCAGCTGACCCGACGGGTAGTAGATGGTGTAGTCGGTTCCCCTGGTCAGCCTGACGCCGTTCAGGCGCACGACCTCGCTGTCTTCAATGATGTTTATCTGGCCCAGGTAGAAGGTGGTCTTCGCGCGGTTGTACTTGACAACGATATAGTAGTCCTCGTCGCCGGCGCTGAAGTTGTCCTTCGAGTAGACAGCGCAGTTCTTGTCACCGTCCTCGAAACCGTGCGCATAGTAGATGGAGTCAGGCTCGCCGCCCGGGGCGTAGTAGAACCCCGTGGTGTCGTAGTCGGGACAGAACGGCGTGTAGTGCGGGAAGCTGAGGAGTCCGTTCGCAAGGTCTACCCATCCCGGGTCGATGTCACTCGAGCCGACGCCGATGTCCTGCGTATCGAGCCCGAGCATCTTCACGTAGGGCACGCCCGACTCGTGGACCTCCTGATCCTCCCCGGAGGAGGCCGCCCTGCGGATCGTCAGCTGGAATCCCTCTTCCGGGATGTCCTTAGCTCCCAGATCGTATATGTGCTTGAACTGGTAGAGCCGCGTTCGCTCCCAACCGGCGGGTGTTGTGCTGTCGTCGTGCTTGATAAGCTTCAGATGGAGCAGCTCGCCGTCGTACCCGCCGATCACGTCGACATCGCTGCCGCCCGTCACCCGCTCGTAGCTGACCGCCAGCATCCTGCCGGCACGTACGGCGCTGGTCATTACGATCACGCCCGACTGGTAGCCCGACTCTTCACCGTAGAAACCGCCGCCCTGCGGGATGAAGTAGTCCTCGTTCTCTATGAGCTCAACGAAGAAACCCTCACGCCTGTGCACAGTGTCCGCCGGAGCCGCCGCGCCGGGGGGCTCCTCAAGATACGCGGTTCCCTCCTGCGCGCCGTCTTCGGCGTCGTTCGACGAGATCCGGTCGTCGAGGTAGACTTTGATCGCACTCACGCCCACGTCAGAGTACTTCAGCGCCAGATCGTCAATGACGAAGAACTTGCCGCTCTTGTACGCGATGTCCCTGATGACCAGCGAATCCGATTCGGAGCTACCCGTGAAGCTCGCGCCCGAGGACTTGCCTTCCTCCTTGCTCGCGATCGTGACCAGGTCGAACTTGCCGACCTTGGCCATCAACTTCGCCCCGAAGAGACCCTTGTGGTGACCACTGTAGCTGACGAACTCGGTACCCGGCAGCGACAGGTTGACCTCGCCGAGCTCTATCTTCTGTATGATCTCGTCCTCATCGCCGTCGTAGCGCACCCTGATCTGGTCTGCCTTAACCCCGCCGAACGTATCGCCTCCACTCCGGTGGTCAACGTAGACGTGGATCTTGCGGCCGATCGTCCCTTCCAGGTTAACGGTCAGCTGCTGTTCCATGTCCAGCTGCGGGAATCTCGAAGGACGCCCGATCTCTGTCTCAAGCGCCTCCACTACGTAGCTCGTCTGCCCGCCGAAGGTGATACGCTCGCTTCCTCGCACCTTGAGGTTGGCGCCCGGACCGATCGCTCGAACGAACGGGCCAGGCAGCGGCATCGGGATGTCAATGTCCAGGATCCCGCCCGCCTGACCGCTGTCCCCTTTGCCGAGACCCTTGACGATGGTGTTCTTCCAGGCCTCCCGCACCTGCGCCTCGCCGACAAGGCGCTCGTACTCGCTGAGCGGCGCAGCGTAGCTCACCCACGAGACGTGTTCGCCCAGCTCCGTCACCACAACGATCGTCCCGCCCTCGTGGTCCACGACCACACTCCGCGAGAACGGAACGGACGACGGGGCCCCGACCGGCATGGAGGGTCTGCCGATGTCGAGCCCTTTCGGGAGAGACGACACCAGCGACCAGGGCCTGAGGAACGCGTTCTGCTGTTTCGGGAGGAATGAAACCCCGGGCGCATAGGGGTCACGCACGATCGTGGGCCCGCTCGTGGGAGCGGCAGCCAGCGTGTCCGCGGCGGCGCCGAGACTGTCCGGCGGGACGGACGATACGTCCGCGGCGCCGAGACTGTCCGGCGGGACGGACGATACACCCGCGGCGCCGAGACTGTCCGATGAAGCGGTGGTGCTCCCCGTGGAATCTGCCGGAGAGACCTGTTCCTCAAGACCCTCTGGTGGACCACTTGTCTCGCTCTCATCGAGACCGAAGACAGGGCTGGTGGCGAAAAGCAGCACAAGGAGCGCGCAGACCATCACGGCTGTCGGAAAGACTGGCGTCCGGACGGCGCCATCGAAGGACATTGGAGGACTCCGCTTCCGAGAAGTGCGCCCGGCGCGAGACGGGCCACCGGCGCCCGGGCGATTGGTCGGTACGGCCGCGTCCAGAGGGCTCCCCGGTACTGCCGGGGGGCCGTCCGGTACACCAGAAACGCCGCGCTCCCCACACGTCTTCACGCGAGGCGACGACCGGCCGCTACGCCGCAGCGGAATGTAGCAAAGCAAACCGCACATGTCAACCCGACCCCCGACAGTGCCCGCGTCTCCGTGGCCCTGAATACGCACGCTGTCGGAATCCTCTAATCCACTGGCAAGGGCGGTGCCGCGGTCGCAGACAACGGGACAATGATATTGCGCGCCGACGAGCTATGGTAGTATACGTTGTCCGGGTTCGTCGCAGGCCGGACCCTCAACCAGGTGCCCGCAACGCAACGACGGTCAGCAGTTCGGATCTGCCATGAGCATTCTGTCCAGGTACGTTCTCAGAGCGCACATTCCCGCCGCCGCAGCGGGGCTCGCCATCTTCTACTTCGTCCTCTCTATGGACTTCATCGTCGATTACCTGAACCTCTTCATCGCCAAGGGAGTTCCGGGTCTGGCCGTGCTCGAGGGTTTCCTCCTCAGCCTTGCCTGGATGACGGTGATGGCCGTCCCCATGGCGGTGATGGTCGCCGTCCTCACGGCGTTCGGACGGCTCGCCGGGGACAACGAGATCACCGCCGCCAAGGCCACAGGTGTCAACGTCTTCGCTCTGATCGCGCCCGTCCTTGCCGCATCCGTCGTGATCGCCCTGGGCCTCTTCTGGTTCGGTAATCACATGCTGCCCGCCGCCAATCACCGTCTGAAGGTACTCCTCGTGGACATTCACAGAATACGCCCATTGGCGACCATCGAGCCGGGCATCCTCACCGAGCTGCCAGGTGGTTACACCATCCTGGTGGACAGGCTCGACTCCAGAACCTCGGAGATCTTCGATGTGAAGATCCACAGGATGGACGGCGGAGACCCCCTCCAGACCATCGTGGCCGAGCGGGGCCACATCAGCAGTGACCGCGGAGACGAATTCGTGCGCCTCGAGCTGCTGAATGGCGAGATCCACGAACTCGACCCGAATGATGCGACGAGGTTCAACCGCCTGCTATTCGAGCGGCACGTCCTCAACATAGAGCAGGGTCGCTCGGAACTCGTCAGGAGCGACGAGTCGCGCCGCGGCGACCGGGAGCTCTCTCTGGCCGAACTCCGCTCCCGCATAACCCAGCGGCGCGAGGAAGCGCACGCGTCGCGGCTGAAGTTCGCCGACGGGCTGGAGGCGCATCTGACGGGACTCCTGGACCTCGCTGACGGCGCTTCTCCCCCCCCTGGGAGCGCAAAGGTCCGCGCGAGCCGTGGCCGGATGCTGCGGAGCGCCGAGTCGGACCTGCGGGCCGAGGCCAGCAGCATGAGGCAGGTGCGGCGTCTGGAGGTGGAGTATCACAAGAAGCTCTCGATCCCCTTCGCCTGCGTGATCTTCGTGCTCGTCGGGGCTCCGATCGGTATCAGGAGCGGGCGCGGAGGAATCGGCATCGGAGCCGGCACTGGCATACTGTTCTTTCTGATCTACTATCTCTTCCTGGTCGGCGGGGAGCAGCTGGGCGATCGCGGCCTCGTCACGCCGTTCTGGGCCATGTGGTCACCCAACGTCTTCTTCGGAGGGCTGGGTCTCTTCCTCACGCTCTCCGTTTCGCGCGAGTGGAGGATCGCACCCGTCGCAAAGATCCTGGAACTCCTGCGCCGTGTCCCTCGCCGAGCACAGGCCTCCACGGAGACCACATGAGCATCATCGACACCTATGCCCTCAAGAGGATCGGCAGGCCACTCACCATCATACTGTGTCTGTTCACGGGCATCTTCGTGCTGGTCGATCTGTTCGACCACGCCCACTCCTTCATAGACAATGACGTGTCGCTGAGCGTCGTCCTCCTATACTACGCGTACTACCTCCCCCTCATAGTCGTCCTGACGTCGCCCGTGGCGATGCTCCTCGCTACTCTCCTCGCTGTTGGTGGGCTCGCGCGGAGGAACGAGATCATGGCGCTCAAGGGATCGGGCGTCAGTCTCTACCGGATCCTCGCGCCGGTGCTCGCTCTCTCCGTCGCGGTCAGCCTCGCCAACGTGTTCATCGGCGAGCTGATCCTGCCGCCGGCCACGCGTCAGCGTCTTCTGATCAAGGAAACCAACATAGCGAAACGCGCGAGCGAGATCATCACGAGCGACCCGATGTACGTAACGGCCGACGGCACCATGTTCCACGCGCGGAGGCTCAACTCAAGAACGGGAACGCTGGAGAAGATCACGGTCGAGGAGTTCGACGAGACCAACACCCCGACCAGCAGAATCGATGCCGAGTCCGCGGTCTGGGAGAACGGTGAATGGGTTTTCTACGAGGGAAGTCGACGTTTCTTCACCCCCTACGGTGAAGACGCAACCAGCTTTGACAGGCTCGAACCGGGCTATTCAGAACCACTCCCGAGCGAACTCGGCGTACGCAAGCTCCGGCCAGACGAAATGGCGTTCCGCGAACTCCGATCCTACATCGTGAGGCTGCGGGCGAGCGGCAATGACCCCCGTGACCTGGCAGTGCAGCTACACCTCAAGATCGCCTTCCCGTTCGTCATCATCATAATGACGCTCCTTGGCGGGTCGCTCGCTGCCGGAGCGCGACGGAGCGGCTTCGCGCTCTCCTTTGCCGCGGCCCTCACCATCTCGTTCTTCTACTACGGGGTGCTGCAGGTGGGCCAGGTACTGGGCCGCCAAGGCATACTCGTGCCCTGGGTGGCCGCGTGGATATCCAACGTCATCTTCGCGGGAGTCGGTGTGGCTCTCCTCATCCGCGCCCCGAAGTAGAAACCCCTCCACGCAGGAGAACCGTCACCTCCGCAGCCTCCGTCTACGTGCCCACCTCCCAGGACGCCAGGTACTTGACCTGCTCCGGTGTCAACGTGTCTATGCCGACGCCCATCGACGAGAGCTTGAGCTTGGCCACTCCGTGGTCGATCTCCTTGGGAACAGTGTGCACCCCGACCGGCAGCTTCTCCGGCAATCCCGCGAGGTACTCGCAGCAGAGCGCCTGGTTGGCAAAACTCATGTCCATGACCGCCGCGGGGTGTCCTTCAGCCGCCGAGAGATTTATCAGTCGCCCCTCACCCAACAGGTTGATCCGCTTGCCGCCCGCGAGGACGAACGTCTCCACGGAGTCACGAGGGGTCCGCACGTCCGTCGAAAGCGCGCGGAGCGCCTCCTTGTCGATCTCGACGTCGAAGTGCCCGGAATTCGCGACGACCGCGCCGTCCTTCATAGCCTCGAAGTGGCGTCCGGTCAGCACGCGTATGTCGCCAGTCAGGGTCACGAAGATATCACCCAGCGGCGCCGCCTCGTCCATCGGCATCACGCGGAACCCGTCCATCGTCGCCTCCAGCGCCTTGAGCGGATCCACTTCCGTGATCACGACGGACGCGCCCAGGCCACGCGCCCGATTCGCCAGTCCTCTCCCGCACCAGCCGTAGCCCGCGACCACGAACGTCGCTCCCGCAAGGAGCGCGTTGGTCGCCCGGAGGATCCCGTCAATCGTGCTCTGACCCGTGCCGTAGCGGTTGTCGAACATGTGCTTCGTGTCGGCGTCGTTCACGGCGATGACGGGGACCTTGAGCTCTCCGTCCCTCTCCATGGCACGGAGCCGTATGACTCCCGTGGTCGTCTCCTCCATGCTTCCGAGGAGGCGCGGGATGAGTTCCCGTTTCTCTTTGTGGATGGTCGAGACCAGGTCGGCCCCATCATCCAGCGTGATCGACGGTCCCTCATCGAGAATCGTCCGGATGTGATCGTAGTAGCGCTCGTTGTCCTCACCCCTGACGGCAAACATCGACACACCGTGGTCCACCGCCAGGTGGGCCGCGACGTCGTCCTGTGTCGACAGCGGGTTCGAGGCACAGAGTGCGACAGACGCCCCACCGGCCTTGAGCGCTATCATCAGATTGGCCGTCTCTGTGGTCACGTGCAGACACGCTCCGATGGTGAGACCTTCCAGCGGTCGCTCTCGTTCGAAGCGCTCGCCGATGCTCGCGAGCACGGGCATGGTCTGAGCCGCCCACTCGGTTCTGTCGCGTCCCCGCGGCGCCAGCCTCTCGTCCTTGATGTCGTTTGCCATGAACCTATCCCTTCTTGAGATCGTCCACCATGTCCGTGAGCTCCCACGTGAAGTCCGGCTCCTCACGGCCGAAGTGGCCGTAGGAAGCCGTCGCGAGATAGATCGGTCGCCTGAGATTGAGCCGCTCGATGATGGCATTCGGCCTGAGATCGAAGTGCTTCTTCACGATCCTGACGAGTTCGCTGTCGGCGACCTCGCCGGTTCCCATCGTGTCCACCATGATCGAGACGGGCTCCGCCACACCGATAGCGTACGCGACCTGGATCTCACAGCGCAGCGCCAGGCCGGCCGCCACCAGGTTCTTGGCCACGTGCCTGGCCGCGTACGAGCCGGATCTGTCGACCTTGGTCGGGTCCTTCCCTGAGAAGCAGCCGCCACCGTGGCTTCCCAGTCCACCGTAGGTGTCGACGATGATCTTCCGGCCCGTCAGCCCGCAGTCGGCGTGAGGGCCGCCTCTGACGAAGCGCCCCGTGGGATTGACGAGCAGTTTGTAGTCCCCTCCCGAAACCAGTTCGGCCGGGAGCGTCGGCTCCACCACGTGCTTGCGGACAGCCTCGGTAAGCGAGTCCATGTTGACGTCCGGATGGTGCTGCGTCGACACGACCACCGTGTTGATCCTGGCGGGCTTACCGTTCTCGTACTCAACGGTCACCTGCGTCTTCCCGTCAGGTCGAAGATACTCGAGCGTCCCGTCCTCCCGCACATCCGCCAGCCTGCGTGCCAGCTTGTGCGCCAGGTGGATGGGCATGGGCATGAGTTCCTTCGTCTCGTCCGTCGCGTAACCGAACATCATCCCCTGGTCGCCGGCACCACCCTCGTGCACGGCGTGGCCCGTCGAGTTGCCCATCCAGATGTCGGACGACTGCTCCCCGATCGCCGTCACCACCGCACACGTTTCCCAGTCGAAGCCGTACGAGGCGTCCGTGTAGCCGATGTCCCTGATGGTGTCGCGGACCACGCTCGCGATATCGACGTACGCGCTGTGCGTTGAGATCTCTCCTGATACGAATGCCATCCCCGTGGTCACGAGCGTTTCGCATGCTACGCGCCCCAGCGGGTCCTGGGCGAGAATGCCGTCCAGGATGGCGTCCGATATCTGGTCAGCGACCTTGTCGGGGTGTCCCCCGGTCACAGATTCGGATGTGAAAAGGTGCTTCTCCAAACGTGCCCTCCGTTCATGTCAAATCGGATAACAGCCCGACCCGTGCAGAAGTCAGGCGCCCATCTCTATCTCGGATGAATCTCCCACGTTCAGTCTCTGGAAGTGCCCCCTCACCACCGCCCCCTCACCGATGAGCGAGCGGCTCAGCAGACTCATCTCAACGATCGCTCCGGTGCTCAGAATGCTGTCGCGCACGACCGAGTCCCGTATCGTCGCGCCCGCTGCGACCGAGACGTACGGCCCCACGACGGACTTCTCGATCACGGCGGTCGGGTCGATGGACACAGGCGGGAGGATGATCGAGCCCTCGATGCTCTTCGCGTTGCCCCCCGAGCGCTTGAGGAGCACTCTGTTCGTGTCCAGAAGTGTCTCCGGAAGCCCGCAGTCGTGCCACCCGTCCACGGGGTAGACGCCCATGTCCTCGCCGCGCTCCAGCATCAGCTTGAGCGCGTCGGTCAGCTGGTACTCGCCCTTCGTGCGTATGTCCTTCTCCACAATCTCCGTCAGACACTCAAACAGGAGCGGCGAGTTGACGATGTAGTAGAGACCGACTATAGCCAGGTTGCTCGGCGGCACGTCCGGCTTCTCCACCAGGCCCCTGACGCGCCCTTCCTGCACCTCGACGACACCGAAGCGCTGTGGGTCATCCACTTCCTTCACGCCGATCAGCGTGCGCCCCCCTCCAACGAAGGCCGAGTAATCCGCTGTCACAACCGTGTCGCCCAGCACTATCAGAACAGGCCCGTCCCCCACGCACTCCTTCGTCAGGTAGATGGCGTGCCCCAACCCCAACCGCTCCTCCTGGTCAACGCAGCAGACGTCGAGGTGCGGGAAGGACTCACCGACGTAATCCCTGACCCGGTCGCCCATGTACCCGGTCACCAGGACGATCTCCTTGATGCCGAGCGGCGCCAGTTCTTCGAGGATGTGGCCGACGATGGGTTTCCCCGCTACGGGAACCAGTGCCTTCGGAATCGTGTGCGTGTGCGGCCGGAGCCGCGTTCCGATTCCTGCGACAGGGATGATGGCCTTCATAGGCATTCCTTTCAGAGGGGCCGGACTGACCTCCGCACCGGCCCGTGCTTCCGAACCGCGCGAGTTCACTAGAGACGTGCCAGTTCCTGCTTCAGTCTGTCGATGGGCGTGACGGGTGTCGGGTCGACACCACCGAGCATCGCGAGATAGAGGCTCACGAAGTCGCCGAGCTGCACGAGCGAGATGAGCCTGCCGAGAGTTGTCTTCCCACGGCTTGCGACATCCCGCACCTCCGCGCCGGTCGCCGCTATCGCTTCACGCGTAATCTCGACCCGGCGCACGATGCGCGGGTGGTCGTCCTCGTCGCGAAGGAACACCACCCGGGCGTCCCCTCCCATCGGGCGCGTACCACTCCATCCTACTATCTCGTTGTGATTCATCTCAGGCAATTCGTTTCTGTGTGCGACCACCTTGGAGTTCTCGGAGAGCTGCCCGCACCAGCGGTTCGCAACGACCGAGGTAGCAGGCGCGGTCCCGTATACCACCGGAACGTGCCCGAATAGCCACGATGCGAGTTCCTTCGCTTCGTTCTCACCCGACGGCACGCCCAGGCCCAGGCGCCGCACGCCTGCCTGCGCGGTCTCGACGGCGTCATCGATATCGCCCGCCGGGTCCGGCGCCAGACCCAGGCGTCCCAGGACAAGAAGCAGTGGGACCAGGCCGAATCCGAGCGCCGCGCGCGGAGGGTAGCCCGTCGGCACGCGCACGATGTTGTGTCCCGATTCCTCCGCGACCCTGCCCACCTCTCCTCCGGTCGTAGAACAGATAATCCGAGCCCGCCGCTCCCGCGCCTCGGCGTAGGCGGACAGCGTCTCCTCGGTGTTGCCCGAGTAGCTGGACACGTACACAAGCGTCGAGGGACCGACGTACGCGGGAAGCGAGTAGCCCCGCACCACCGAGAGCGGAACGGACATGCTCCGGGCCAGGTAGCCGGCGGCCAGCTCGCCGCCGATCGCCGATCCTCCCATCCCGGCAACCACAACGGAAGTGATGCCGCCCCCCGGCACCGAAAGCGGCGTCTCCTGCCCTATGGCGACGGCTTCTTTCAGCTGATCCGCGAAACCTTCCAGGTGACCATGCATTCCGCCGGGATCACTCGCGAACATTTTCTCCCGATCCTCGAGTATGCTCATGAGATCATCTCCGTCTCGCTTATCTTCGGGAACTTGACTCTGAATATCTGTTCGAGGTACCGACGAACCTCCGAGCCGGTCTTCATCTTGAGCGCCTTCGCCGCGACGCGGCGCGCGTAGCCGTAGCTCGTCGAGCGGATGATGCTCTTGATCTCCGGTACCACGGCAGGGGCGGCCGAGAGCTCGTCCACCCCGAGTCCCACGAGAAGCAGCGTGGCGAGCGGGTCTCCCGCCATCTCGCCGCACACCCCGACCCACGTCTTGTGCTTCCGCGCCGCCCGCACCGTCCTGTCCAGGAGCCTCAGCACTGCCGGATGGAACGTGTCGTAGAGGTAAGCCACACTGTCATTGCCACGGTCCACGGCCAGTGTGTACTGCACCAGATCATTGGAGCCGATGCTGAAGAAGTCCGCCTCTTCCGCCAGTTCGTCCGCTATCATCGCCGCGGCAGGCGTCTCGATCATGACACCCAGCGGGACGTTGTCAGCGAATTCCCGCCCCCGTGCCCGGAGTTCCTGCTTCGCGGCCTCCAGAACCTGTCTGGCGTCCCTGACCTCGTGGAGCGAGGAGATCATCGGCAGCATTATCTTGACGTTCCCGTGCGCGCTGGCCCGGAGGATCGCTCTGAGCTGGCGCAGCAGGAGGTGCGGCTGCGAGAGGCTGCAGCGGATTCCCCGCCACCCGAGAAACGGGTTCGCCTCGGGTTCGGGAGCGCCCATGGGACCGAACTTGTCGCCCCCGAGATCGACCGTCCGCACGACTACCGTGGCGGGGGCCGCCAGCGACACCACGGCGCGGTAGGCCTCGTATTGCTCGTCCTCAGATGGGATCTCGTCCTCCGTGATGAACAGATACTCGGTCCTGAACAGCCCAATCCCTTCGGCTCCGTGAGAGATCGCCGCGCGGACCTCGTCGGGAATCTCGATGTTGGCAGCGACTTCGAATCGCCGCCCGTCCACGGTGACGGCCGGAGCGTCTTTGTCCACCAGAAGCTCTTTTTCGAACTCCTCGTACGTGCGCTGGCGCTCCTGATAGTACTCCAGCACCGCCTCGTCGTATCTGTAGATGAGAAGCCCCAGCGTCCCGTCGACGATGATCTTCTCGCCCTGCCTTATGACACTCGTGGCCTCGTGGAGCCCGACGACCGCGGGTATCTGCAGAGACCTCGCCATGATGGCCGCGTGCGCCGTGCGGCCGCCAACGTCCGTCGCGAAGCCCGTGACCCGCTCTTCGTGCATCGACGCCGTGTGCGTCGCCGCCAGCTCGTGGGCCAGCACGATTACGTCGTCGTCCAGATGGCGCAGGGACTTCTGCTTGCGTCCGAGCAGCCTCAGCAGCAGACGCCTCTCGATGTCCTTTATGTCGAACACGCGCTCGCGCAGGTATTCGTCCCGGGTGCGCTCCATCGCATTCGTGACCTGACCTATGGTCTCGGTCAGAGCGAAGGCCGCGCTCTGGCGCTCCTCGCGGATCCGGCGTTGAGTTCCGTCGATCACCATCGAGTCCCTGAGGATCATCAGATGTGCATCGAAGATCCGCGCGTGCGACTCCCCCAGCGTCTCCTCGAGTCCGCCTCTCAGCCGCTCGAGTTCGCGCGTGGTCTCGCCGATAGCGGACATGAAAGCCTCGACCTCGGCCTCGATCTCATCAGCCTCGATCTCCACTTCCTCGACGTGCGGGCGCTCCGTGTCCAGCACGAACGCCTTGCCTATGACGATGCCGGGCGAAGCCGACACGCCCTTGAGAACCTCGGTCTTACCTATCGCCTTGATGTCTATCAAACGCAAACCGCCTCTACTCTGAGTCCGTCTCCAGGAACTCCACCACAGCCTCCATCGCCTCGATCTCGTCGGGCCCCTCGGTGGTGACGACCACCTCGCTCCCGCATTCCGCCGCCAGCATCATGACGCCCATGATGCTCTTCGCATCGACGGTGATATCGTCCTTGGTGAGCTTCACATCAGACCTGAAACGACCGGCGAGCCGCACAAGGCCTGCGGCGGGCCGCGCATGCAGGCCGTGCTTACTCGCGAGAACCACCGTGCGCTCTGTCAAGTTATCCCCCGTTCAGCCCGGTCAGGAGCAGAACGACGCCAGCCGCCGCTCCACCCAGCGCGACGAGCGTTGCCGGCACCCTTGCCCTGCCCGCCGCGTACGCCAATACGAAGAAGAGACCCACAGCCAGAATCCTCCATGGCTCCACCGCCCCCCCCACCGCCACGGCCCTCGCGAGAATCAGTCCCACGGTGAAGGCCGCCACTGCTCTCGTCCACCGGACTGCCGCTCTGAGAGCAGGCCCCGTCACCTCTCCGGCGCCGGCCGGTCCGGCCGCCGCCCCCACACTGAGCCCTCTGGCCCTCAGAACGAGGGGCGGCACGTTGTAGATCACGAGAAGTGCCAGAGGCGCCCACACGACCCCCTGAAGGGCCAGCAGAACCCCGACAGCGCCGGCAAAGGGGCGAAGCGCCCCCCAGAGCAGCGCGTCGCCGGCCATACCGAGCGGACTCGCCAGCCCCTTCTTCACCAACGTCACCGACGAGGCGTCCGCGCCGGCCACTTCCTGAGCCGCCGCGGCCCCGAGGACGTACGACGCAAGCGTCGGGTTCGTATTGAAGAACTCCAGGTGCCGCCGCAGGAACGCGCTTCTCCCGTCCTTGCCCTCCCCGTACCTGTGAAGCAGCGGGAGCATCGTGAAGCAGAAACCGACGTTCTGCATCCCGCGCGGATTCCAGACGGACTGCAGGAAGAACGAACGCCAGAGCATCCCCGCGCGCTCCCCGCGCGTCAGAGTCTGAGGAGTCCCCAGGTCAGAATGTCCAGCCAAGGAACCTCCGCTCAGAACAGGACCACCATCAGAAGCCCGGCGGCGAACCCCGCGGCCAGGAACCAGCTCTCTCTCCTGTCCTTCCCCCCAACTGCGATCGCCACAGCAGCTACGGGTGCCGCCCACAAAGCCGTGGGGAATGCGCCTCCAACCGTGAACGAACCCAGGGACTTGAGCAGCAGAGACGCCGTCAGCGCTGCCGCGGCCAGGAGCGAGGCCGTAACAAATCGCGTGGTGAGCCCCAGCGCGACCGCTATCTTCACACCCCGCGCGTCCCCTTGCTGCGCCCGTGATTCGGCGATGGCGGAGTACCTCACATTGAGTCTGCGGACGTGCGACGTGACTCTCTGCCCCAACGCGCCGGCCGTCAGGCCGGCGATCACCCCCGCCGCCACCGCGAGCCCCTCAGACACACCCGAGCCGACGAGAATGGCCCCGACACCCACACCCACCACGCCTGCCACCGCACCGTCCGGGAAGGGCGCCGCCCCCACAGGCAGCACTCCGATCCAGACCAGCTGGAGCGTTGAGCCTACCACGAGCCCGAGAACCGGGTCCCCCACAACCACCCCGGCTATGCACCCGGCCACGAGTGGCTGGGAGAGCATCACCTGGAGCGCCGCGGTCGCGTCGACCGAAAGGGCCCCGCCCAGAAGGGACAGAACCACTATGATCTGAATCTCAGACATGCGCCTGCTTCCGTGCTTTCAGACAGCACGCGCCGCGTTCGCAGCGGCCTCGCGACACGCGGTCCGTTCAAGGGATCCGTCATTCTGCTGACAGCGGTGAGAACTCGAACTCGACTGCGAAACTCGCGCGCGCTCCGCCCCCGACGTTGATCGGCCAGTGTGTGACGAGCGTGAGTCCCTGGAAGACCCGCTCCAGCCCCCCCTCGGAACGGGAGGCAGTGTCCAGAGGCCAGGTCCAGACGCCGGCCGCGGGCTCACAGAAAACGGATAACCGCTGCCCCCTGAGGCGATCGTCGACTCTCATCGCGCCGACGGCGTTCAGGGTCCTTCTTCTCCTCAGGCCGCTGCCGTCCGTGTCGTCCGCATGGAACGACACCCACTTCTTCTCGGGCGTGAGAAACGACAGGTTCCACTCGGGCGCGAACAGGACGTCCAGGTCATCGTCGGGTGTCAGGTCGTACTCGACACGCACCCTTCCCTCATCAGTGAGCCAGATGCACTTCTTGATGAGGACCCGGCACTCGCCTCCAGCGACCGTTACTATCCCGGTCCTGCTCATCTCCACTCCGATCGAACCGTCACGTCGCCCGAGTTCGAACTCGTAAGCGCCCCACGCGGAGTCGCCGAGTTCGCCGCCCCCGGCCTCCGCTTCCGCGCGCTTGACGTCGGGTGCGAAGAAATGGTCGATCGCGGCAACAGCGGCGTGCGAGTCGGAGCCCGTGAGCTCGCCCAGACCCTTCTCCTTCACGTTGAGTCCGTCGTGGATGCTTCCCATGCCCTCCCCGTACTCGGCGTCGCCGTCGGCAGGTATCTCGTCGTGGTACGCCTCGGCGTAACGAGACATCGTGGCCAGTACGTTCCAGTCCGCCTGTCGGACGTCGAGTTCGAAGATGGTACCCCCTCGTGAGGGAGCGACGTACACGTTGGCGCTCTGTGACTCGAGCAGAACCTCGTCGCGTCCGTCTATGTCGTGGTCGGTCACCTCGGCGTGGTCCCACGTCCGGCCCCGAGCGCTATCTATCAGCCGCTCGGCCCGGATGAGGTGCTCGTAGATGGCAGCTCTCAGGTGTGGAAGGTACAGCCCGCCGAAGACCCCATGCCAGTAGGCGCAGTTGCACTGCCCCTGCCACAGCTCACGCTTCGCCTCCTGGAGCACGGCCGTCTCCACCGTGACGGCGCCGCCGTCCACCGGCTTCACGGCGCCCGCGGATCCGTCGAGCGACTCAAGGACATCGGAAGTCCGCTGCGCGGCCGCGATCTTCTCGCTGACGCGCATCATCTTCCTGAGCATCAGGTTCGACTCAGAGTACTTGGACAGGAAGCCCTTCCAGGGCCCCCCCGAACCGAAGGGGCCCCACTCCTCCAGCAGGCCGGCGTCGCCGAGCTTGCCCAGGAACACCTCGTAGCTGCGCCTGGCCTTTGTGGGCAGGGCCCACTCCATCATCTCGGGGTACGACGACGTGGGCAGGTATGCGCGCCCCCTGGGAATCGTGTCGTCGACGATCTCCGCGAAGGTCGTGGTCGTCACCCAATCGCGATTCTCGGAGAGCGTCCTCAAGAAGCGCTTGAGCCATCCATTCGTGTGAACGTGCTCGTGAGTGCCCGGCCAGACGCCGAACTTTTCCCCGTCGTCCCCGAACACGACGACGTGGCCTTCACCACGCTCGGCGACCGAGCGGAGCACGTTCAGCGTCTCCTCAGGCTCGGCGAAGGGGATCGCGTATCGGAGCTTCTTGCTGATCGGAAAGACACGGACCGCGGCGCCGTGCTCCTCCGCGAGGAACGGTCCCACCAGGTCCTCGTCCTCGATTCCGGCGAGGCGGAACTCGTAGTCGTCGAGCGGCAGGTACTCCATACCCGCCTCGTGGATGGTCCTGGCCAGGCGCGGCTCCCAGACTCTCTCCGCCAGCCACATCCCCCGAGGGCGCGTCCCGAAACGGTCGGAGACGTAGTCCGTCATCATCCGTATCTGCCCGCGCGCGTCGCGCTCCGGGATCGCGGAGAGAATCGGCTCGTAGAAGGCCCCTCCCAGGACCTCTACCTGTCCCCTCGCCACCAGTGCCCGCACTCGCTCGATGTAGTCCGGCGCGTGCTCTTCGTACCACTCCAACAGCGGGCCGGTGTTGTGAAGCACGATCTTGATCTCGGGGAACTCTTCAATCGCTTCCAGAAACGGAAGGTAGGCCGTTCTATAGGCGTCCGCGAACACGCCGGGCAGATTGCCAACAGGTTGGTGGTTGTGTATGCAGAGGACAAGCGTGACACCGTGCATGGGCTGCCGCTCCTGAAAGACCCGCCGTCACTTCTCTCCGAGCGCCCGCAGCAGGACGGCCAGGTCCTGCGGCTGCGCCTGTGGAACGTCGCGGGCCGTGAGCTTGGTGCCCCCCGCCATGATCTCCTTCATGGCCGCAACGTCCTCATCATCGACGAAAACATAAGGGAGAAGCTCGCGCTTTCCCTCGGCGCAGTGCATTCCGCCGATGTTCGCCTCCGCCACATCGAGGCCGCTCCTGATGAGCGCCAGAAGATCGCGAGGGCTCTCGACGATCAGAAATGCGCGCTCGTCGTCCCACTTGCCCGTCTTGAGCCCCTCGGAAAACCCCTCGCCCGTTACGACCGACACGGGCACTCCCATGGCGTCGGTCTCGGTGTAGAGAGCGCACCTCCAGTCGCAGCAGACGATCTCGTCGTTGACGAGGATTATGCGCTCGGGTGAGAGCCGGGCGCCCCAGGCAACCGTCACCTGGCCGTGGATCAGTCGGTCATCCACCCTCACCAGCACGAACGACATTCACGAGCTCCCTGGCCGCGCCTCGGCCCAATGATCACAGGATGCGCACGGCATCGCGGCCGCGTTCCTTGACCGTTTGTATCAGCTCGTCCACCTCGGTGCGGTCCCTCTTGACGAAGAACTCGAGGAGCATCATCAGATTGACGCCCGTGAGAGCACGCACGTCTGCGCTCTCCGCTATCATCTCCTGGCAGACGTGATGGCAGCTCCCGCCCGGCATGTCACTGATCACGACCACCTCGCATTCCGATCGCAGACTGGCCACAGCGCTCCTTACCGCCTCGTTCAGATCGCCCAGACCCATGCCGGCATTGGACACGGCCACCCAGTTCGCTTGCTTCCCGAGGATCCCCTGCACCGCCTCCATCAGGCACTGCCCGACGTTGCCGTGCGCCACGATCACACACCCTATGCGCTTGCTCTGACCGCTCACTCGTCGTCACCTCGCGTCGCGCGCAGCACGCCGGCCTGTCTTGCCATGGCGTCCCTCTGGCGTCTGTCGAAATCCCTTGCGGCGTGTATGCCCCTGAGCTTCAGAAGGTAGTTCAGAGCGATGACCTCTGAGATAACGATGATGTTCTTGCCAAGAACCAGAGGAAGTGTGACCGCGGGTATCTCGACACCGAGGATCTCCGACATGTCATCCTCAAAACCCAGCCGTTCGTAGTCAGAGAGGTCGGACCACACCGCGAGTTTCACCTCCACCTCGATGCGCTTCCGCTGTCTGAATGCTTTCGTGCCGAACATCGCCTGAACGTCGATGATCCCGACACCTCGGATCTCCATGTGGTTCCGCAGAAGCTCGGTACTGTAGCCTATCAGGTAGTCCCGCCGCGTGCGCATGACGCAGACTACGTCGTCCGCCACGAGCCTGTGCCCGTTCGCCACGAGGTCGAGCCCGCACTCGCTCTTACCTATGCCGCTCTTCCCGGTGAAGAGAAGCCCCACGCCGTGCACGTCCACGAGGGTGCCGTGAACAACTTTCTGGGGCGCGAGCAGGTCCTCCAGTTCAGAAGTGAGCTCTCTCGCCAGCCGGTCGGAGGTGAGAGGCGTCGCGAAGACGGCGACGCCGCGCGAATTCCCCAACTCCACCAGGAGCGGGGGCGGCGCAAGACCGTCTGCAACGATGACGCACGGCACGGGCGGATTGCACAGCCGCGCGAGCGAGGTCTGACGCGCATCCTCCGAGAGGGAATCAATGTAGCTCATCTCGCGCGATCCGAGGATCTGCACGCGATCGGCGCGGAATCCCTCGGCGAACCCGGCCAGGAGGAGGCCCGGCAGACAGACGTGGCTGTCTCGAATGACCCCGCCCGACACCTCCGGCTTCGTGGCCGTGGATAGGGACAGACGCTTCCCCATTCCCGCCGCGAGCGATTGAGCCGTGAGTTCCTCAGTCACATTCGTGCCTCCCGAAGAAGCTGGTACGCCCTCCCCTACTTCGCCGGCTCAACCAGCCCATAGTCACCGTCGCCCCGACGGTAGATAACGTTGACCTTGTCCGTCTCCGAGTTCATGAAGACGAAGAAGGCCACCTGAAGCTCTTCCAGTTCACTGAACGCCTCGGCGGGCGTCATCGCTTCCGACGCGAGCCTCTCGGGCACAATGCCAAGTTCGTCCATAGACACACCGCCCGACACCATGGCCACGTCGGCCGTCGCATCCACGCCCTTGTGGTGCCTGACGCGCTCCTTGTACTTCCGTATCTGTCGCTCCACCTTTTCGATCGAGCGGTCGAATGCGGATCTCATGTCGTCCGCCGGCTGCTCGCTGGAGATGACAGCCCGAGACGCGTGCACGGTGACATCCGCGATGCAGCGATGTCCTTCCGTCTGCAAGACGACGTGCGCCTCATCCACGCGGTCGAAGTAGTGCGCCAGGCGCGACACCTTGTCGTCGATGTACGTTCTCAACGCAGGCTCCAGTTCACAGTTTCTGCAGGTGACCGTGATCCTCATGCTCGCTCCTTTCCCTGCACGCTGTCCAAGAGCGCGGGGCGCCGCTTCCCCAGCGCCGCCACCGCCTCGTGAGCCCTGTACGAACTTCTGATGAACGGTCCTGCCGATGCCCACCTGAATCCCATCGCCAGGCACTGCAGAGCCAGCTCGTCGAATTCCTCCGGTGTCACAAAACGCGCCACCGGATGGTGCTCGGCGGACGGTCGAAGGTACTGACCAAGGTAGATGATCTCGACCCCGGCCGCCAGCACGTCGGCAAGAGCCCGCCGGAGTTCCTCCGGTGTCTCCCCCATACCCAGCATGAGCCCCGACTTCACGAGTGCCCCCGAGGACGAACGCGAGGCTTGTGACAGGACCTCGAGTGAACGCTCGTATCCCGCGCCCTTCCTGACCGCGGGATACAAGCGCTCGACCGTCTCGACGTTGTGCCCGAAGACATCGGGACCGGCCGCCAACACCGTCTCTACCGCGTCCGGCGAGCCCCCGAAATCAGGCACCAGCACCTCGATGCCGGCGCGCGGGTTCGCGCCTCTGATCGCCTGGACGGTCGCCGCGAACTGCGCCGCTCCTCCGTCCGGAAGGTCATCCCGCGTCACCGATGTCACCACCACGAAATCGAGCCCGAGCGTCGTGGCCGCCGAGGCCACCTCATCGGGCTCAGCTGGGTCGACCGGGACGGGGCTCCCGTGAGAGACCGCGCAGAACCCGCAGTCACGCGTACATCGATCTCCCAGGATCATGAAGGTCGCCGTGCCCCGTGAGAAGCAGTCGACGCGGTTCGGGCACCTCGCCTCGTTACACACGGTGTTCACGCGATGCGACTTGAGCGTCTCCCGAACCAGCCTCGTCTCCGCAGGATTGGCCATGGGCTTGGTCAGCCAGGCCGGAAGGCGCGCCCCGGTCTTCACTCGACCTCTATCCTCCCCAGCCTGTCCCCCGGCGCCACGGTAGCGTCTTCCTGCGCCAGTATCTCGGCCAGAGTTCCCGTGTGACGGGATATCACCGCCAGCGCGGTTTTGTCCTCGACCGACTCCACGACGAGCAGTTCGTCGCCCTCGTGCACAGCAGCACCCGCGTCCACCTTCCAGTACGAGATGGTGAACTCGCTTGCGTCCGTCTCGGTCGTCTCCAGAATGATGTCTTTGAGCACGTCCGTCGGCCCCCGGGTCCGTCAGATCTCCTTGCGGAGACCCGCCCTCAGGATCTTCATCTGGTCGCGGTACTTGGCCACGGCACGCCGGGAGATCGTGAAGCCCATCCTCCTGAGTTCCTCCGCGACTTTCTGGTCCGAGAGCGGCTTTTTCTTGTCCTCCTTGCTGATTATCTCCTGCATGGCGTCGCGCACCGCCTTGGAGGCAACCGCGCCGCCGTCCTGCGTCCGTATGCCGCTCGAGAAGAAGTACTTCAGCTCGTAGGTCCCGCGGGGCGTCTGCACGTACTTCCCGCGCGTCACGCGGCTGACCGTCGACTCGTGCATACCGACGTCATCGGCGATCTGTTGCAGCGTGAGAGGTTTGAGGGCAGAGACGCCCTTGTCGAAGAAACCCCGCTGCGCCCGGAGAATGCTCTCCGTCACACGCACCATCGTGCGGCGGCGGTTCTCGATACTCTGCACGATCCACCGCGCGGCCTTGAGCTTCTTGGAGATGAACTCCCTCTCCTCTGAAGCGGCGCCGGACGAGAGTATCCTGCGGTAGGTCGGGTTGATCCGCACTCGCGGGACGTCCTGGTCGTTGAGGTAGACGACGAAGTCACCGTCGACCTCATCGATCACGAGGTCCGGAGTGATGTAGCCGGGATCGCTGACCACGGGGTCAATGCGAGGTCTGGGGTCGAGTTTCGCCACCTCACCGATCGCCTCGCGGAGTTCGTCCGTCGAGACGGACAGCTTCCGGCGGATCGCGTCGTACCTGCACGACTTCAGTTCCTCGAAGGATGTCGAGACCACCCGCGCGGCCAGCGTGTCCCCGAGCCCCTTGCGCTGCAGCTGGAGAAGCAGGCACTCTTCGATCGTGCGTGCCGCTATCCCAGCGGGGTCGAGCGCCTGCACGAACGCCAGCGCCTTTGCAACTCTCTCGACGTCGACCTTGAGCGCAGCCGCGATCTCCTCGAGCGTGTCGTTCACGTAGCCGTACGAGTCCAGTTCGTCGATGATGTACTCGGCAATACCGATGAGCGCGTCGTCCTCACACTCCATGTGAAGCTGGTGTTTCAGCTCGTCCTCAAACGTCGCCACGGCCACCGGAACGCGCTCAAACCGGTCGTCATCATCATCTCTCGCGAAGTTCTGTCCGTACGCGTGGGAGTAGACATCGTCAAGGTAGTCGTCCCAGTCGAGATCTTCGGCGGACTCGTCCTTCTCCTCGGAGCTCTCGGCCTTCTCCGCCTCAGGTTCCGCCGCTTCATCGCTCTGCCCCTCGTCCGCGGTCCCCTCCTTCTCCTCGGCCCCCTCCTTCTCCTCGGCGCCTTCCTGTTCCGACTCCTCCTTCTCGAGCTCCGCCTCCTCATCCTCGAGACGATCGAGCAGCGGGTTCTGCAGCAGCTCCTGCTTGAGGAACTGCTCCAGCTCGAGCGTCGATACCTGGAGGATCTTGAGCGCCATCTGCAGCCGTGGAGTCATCACCAGCTGCTGCGACATCCTCATGTGAAGCCCGTGCTTAAGGTCCATCAGAGTCCCCCTCTGCCCGTTGCTCCTCGGGCCACTCCTGATTCGCCGCGGAAGGGGCTCCGCGTGGAACCCGGCTCCTGAAGTACTGGGAATTCAGCTAGAGGCGGAAGCGCTCTCCAAGATACAGCTTCCGTGCCTCTTCGTTCGACGCCAGCTCGCCGGCGTTCCCGGACAATAAGATCTCACCCTCGTACATGATATAGGCTCTGTCGGTCACCGACAACGTCTCGCGGACGCTGTGGTCGGTGATCAGGATTCCTATCCCTCTATCTCTGAGCCTCCTGATGATGGCCTGAATGTCCTGCACCACTATCGGGTCGATGCCGACGAACGGCTCGTCAAGAAGCAGAAAGGCCGGTCGTGTCACCAGTGCGCGTGTTATTTCCACGCGCCGCCGCTCTCCTCCGGAAAGCGTATCCGCCGAGCGGTCTCGAAACTCCTCGATACCCAGTTCACCGAGGAGCTCGGTCAGTCTCTCTTCACGCTCCGACCGGGTCCCGCCGAGCGTCTCGAGGATGGCATTGATGTTCTGCGCGACCGTCAGTCCCCTGAAGATGGACGACTCCTGCGACAGATAACCCACGCCCATCCGGGCCCGCCGGTACATCGGCAGCCTGGTGATCTTCTTCCCGTCGAGGAGAACATCGCCCCCGTCGGGCGTCAGGAGCCCGACTATCATGTGGAACGTCGTCGTCTTCCCCGCACCGTTGGGACCCAGCAGCCCGACGACCTCGCCTCGCTCGAGACTGAGCTCCACTCTGTCGACAACCGTGCGGCGACCGTACCGCTTCACCAGCCCGACCGCGCTGAGCTTCTGAGGCGTGGACGCGTCACGACCGTTTCCCGCTCTTTCACTCTTCCTCGACAAGTTCCCCCTCCGGCGTCCGGACGAACGCCCTGAAGTCGCTCTTCACCTTGATGTTCTTGAGGTCGGGATCGGCCTCCACCCCGACACCGGTCATCACGTCATCGCCCTTCGTCACGCGGACGGGGCGGTCCGACTCAACCTTCCCCTTGCGCTCATCCCACGTGAGCTTGTCGGTCGTCAGGATGGTCCCGTCCGCCGCGTAGACGACGACATCGCCCGTGACCTCCATGTCGCTGGTCCGGCGGGCCAGAACGCCCTCGTTCGCGGTCAGCGTCGAGCGAACCTCGCCGTCTTCATCGAAGAAGTCGATTCGCAGGTCGACCATCTCGATGCGGTCCGCATCGTTGAAGACAAACGCGTGCGCCGCGGAGATGGACCAGACCTTCGATCCTTGGCGCGTCTGCGTCAGCGTGAAGCCGTCTATCTCCTGGTCGGCGAGCGTCCGGGACCTCCCGGACCCGCCACCCTCATCGCCACCGCACCCACACAGCAGCAGCGTGAGTGTGACAATGGCGGCCGAAGTGAAGGCGGACGACAACTTCATTGAGTTTCCGTTCCTAAGACGGGCGATCCCGTCTCTCTTGGCAGAACACCGCTGACAACCTCTGACGCGCGCTCCTAATATACCCGAGAAGGACCCCGTCCTCAAGGCGTCCCGCCAACTGCAGCAGAAGCCGGCAGGGACCTCCTACGGCTGGAGAATAGCAGAATGCTGAATGGGGGGTCAACAGGGAGCCGCACACTGGAGGGACTAGCCCACCACGCGCAGACAATCATGGATGTGAATCACGCCCTCGGGGCAGCCGTCGTCGTTCACGATGATGAGGGAGGTGATGGGACTCGGGGTGTTCGTTTCCATCCTTTTGAGCGCATCGGCCACGAGTTCGTCTTTGCCCACGGTCCTGGGGGCCCGTGTCATGACGTCGGCCACGCGTACGTTCAGGATGTCGGTTCTTCCGATGACGATGCGCTTGAGGTCTCCGTCGGCGACGATGCCCACGAGACTGCCCGCGGCGCCGACCACCGTGGTCAGCCCCAGCCGCTTGCCCGCTATCTCGACGATGGCGTCCCTCATGAGGGCGTCCTCGGACACCACAGGAAGAGCGTCCCCAGTGTGCATCACATCCCTGACCCTCAGAAGAAGCCTCCTCCCCAGGGCGCCCGCCGGGTGGAACGAGGCGAAGGCGTCCCGATCTATCTCCTTCTCTGAAAGAACCGCAACGGCAAGCGCGTCGCCCAGAGCCAGCGCCACCGTCGTGCTGGCCGTTGGAACGAGGTCCATCGGACAGGCCTCACGCTCGACGCGCGCATCCACGACGATGTCAGCCCTGGACGCCAGCGTGGATCTGGCGCCTCCAGTGATCGCGACGATCGTGACGCCGATCTCACGGAAGTGCGGAAGCAGTTGAAGCAGCTCCTCACCCTCACCGCTCTTGGAGACAGCCAGCACCACGTCCCCCTTGCTCACCATGCCCATGTCCCCGTGCACCGCGTCCGCCGGGTGCAGGAAGAAGGCCCTGGTCCCGGTGCTCGCCAGCGTCGCCGCTATCTTGCGCGCCACGAGCCCGGACTTCCCCACACCGCAGACGACGACGCTGCCGGGTGACTCCACTACAGCGCGGACCGCCGCGACGAAAGCGTCGTCGATGCGGTCGACCAGCCCGCCGATCGCGTCGCGCTCCACCTCGAGGACCTCACGTCCGGTCCGGAGCAGCTCCTCGTCCGACAGGCTGCGGCTTCCCGCTGTCCTGGGTGTGTCGGTGTTCTTCGACAAGAGGGTGTCTCCAACGTCCCACGCGCCCCGGCCCCGCAGGCGCTCCGGCCTGGCACACGCCCCGGCCCCGCAGGCGACCACGTCAGATGCTCGCCAGGAACCCTTCGACCACGTCCGTCCAGTCGCCCCTGGCCTTGAGAATGGCCTCGACCGTCTCGCGCACCGCTCCACGACCGCCTGGAGCTTCGGTGACGTGCGGGGCCGACTCCAGAAGGTCCGTGCACGCGTCACCGACTGCGACGCCTATCCCGACCTCCCGTATCGACGCCATGTCAACGAGATCGTCGCCGACGTAGGCTATTGCCGAGAGCTCAACGCCGTGCCGTTCGGCGATCTGGCGGACGACGTCGAGCTTATGCTGCTCACCCTGGTAGACCTCACGGACGCCCAGCATCTCGGCACGGCGCTCGACGATCTCGGACACGCGCGCCGACAGGAAGACGACCTGGACACCTGCGAACTGCGCGACCATGATCCCTATGCCGTCCCGAACCGAGAACTCCTTGATCTCCTCACCTGACGCACCCAGCACGAGATGCGCGTTGGTCAGCACACCGTCCACGTCGAGGATCAGGAGCTTAATGCCGGTCGCAACGCCCTTGTCGAACGCCAGCACGGCACTATCCTCCCATCGCGCGAACGGCGCGCGCGACCGTGAGAGCGCCCTCAAGGACCGGGCGCAGCTCCGACAGCGGGATCATGGAATGAGCATCGGACAGGGCCGATTCCGGACTGGGGTGCGTCTCGAGGAACAGAGCGTCGCAACCGGCCGCGCACGCGGCCCGCGCGAGAACGGGCACGAACTCAGGTTCGCGCCCGGACACGCCCGAGGCCGCTCAGGGCAACTGCACGCTGTGGGTGGCGTCAAAGACGACGGGACAGCCGAAGCTCCGCATCGTCTCGATGGAGCGCATGTCCACAACGAGATTGTGATAGCCGAACGTCGTTCCGCGCTCCGTCAGCAGCACGCGGTCGTTCCC
>JAUWLR010000033.1 GCA_030613615.1 Candidatus Eiseniibacteriota bacterium | reverse complement strand
ATGAAGTAGCGCTCGCCGGGGGTCATCGGCGCGGTGTCGGAGAACCGCCCCCAGATCAGCCATGGACAGCAGTTGAGGCACGTCGGGATCTCTACTGTGAACGAGTCGACGAACGTGGGGTCGAGCGTTACACTCTCGTAGTCGGAGAAGACCCCATAGTAACCCAACATCTGGTAGTCCTCGCAGCATCCCTCCTCGATGATGATGTGGAAGGACTCACCCAGCGGGGGGGACGGCGGAACCTCGAGGATCAGCCTTATGATCTCGCTGGTGCCCGTCGTTCCTGTTCGGAGTGTCCACGGGTCTCCGTCGTCGTCGAAGTCCGCATACAGGCAGACCTGTGCGGAAGCTGCGCCTGTGGATAGAAGAAGTACAGAGGCGATGAGCATCGTGCAGATTCGTGAGCAGTGTCTCATCATCCACCCTCCTTCTGAAGCTCGCCCGGCATGGGGAACGCCGGCGCGATTGGTGAGGCTCGTGCCGACCACCATTCACACTCATTATACCACGTTGCGGGGTGCCGGACAACGACGGCCGGTCCCATCTCCTTCGCCCGGTCCCACTGAGGGCCGGGCTCCTCTGCTTCTGTGTGTACAGACTCTGCTGCGGTACAGCTACCGGTAGAGCGTCTTGATCGTACCCCACGTGCCTTGGGAGACGGGGTTGCCCGGGCAGTAGAAATACAGCAGCATCGAGCTCGCCTCGCACTGCCCGCCCGTTTCGAGCATGAAGCGAACGTCGATGTCATGCGTGGGGTAGCACGGCGGCGGCGGGACAGGCTCGCAGATGGAATGGGCCTCGAACTGGCCAATGAAGTAGCGCTCGCCGGGGGTCATCGGCGCGGTGTCGGAGAACCGCCCGCAGATCGTCCATGGACAGCAGTTGAGGCACGGCATGACCACTGCTGTGAACGAGTCGACGAACGCGGGGTCGAGCGTCAGGCTGCCGTAGTCGCACAAAACCCCATAGTAACCTATCATCTGGTAGTCCTCGCAGCATCCCTCCTCGATGATGATGTGGAAGTACTCACCCAGCGGGGGGGACGGCGGAACCTCGAGGATCAGCCTTATGATCTCGCTGGTGCCCGTCGTTCCTGTTCGGAGTGTCCACGGGTCTCCGTCGTTGTCGAAGTCCGCATACAGGCAGACCTGTGCGGAAGCTGTGCCTGTGGATAGAAGAAGTACAGAGGCGATGAGCATCGTACAGCTTCGTGAGCAGTGTCTCATCATCCACCCTCCTTCTGAAGCTCGCCCGGCGTGGGGAACGCCGGTACGATTGGTGAGGCTCGTGCCGACCACCATTCACCCTTATGATACCACGTTGCGGGGTGCCGAACAACAACGTCCGGCGGAGAAGGGTGCTCCGGAGACACCAGCGCCGTCCGAGATCACGATCCCATCGATCGCAAGCGCCGTTTGCTGGCGCCCTCCTGCTCCGCGCCCGATGCCTCCAGGGCCTGCAGCTGTAAGGCCTGCTCGCTCAGTAGCTCGCGCGAAGGCGCATAGGCGATGTAGTACTTTAGTAGATGTTCGCCACGCAGTTCACCGTCTCCTGCCCGACCATTCTCAGCGCGGCGTACTCGACGTTCTGGAACCACTTGTTGGGGTCGAATCCCATCTCCTCCGCCCGGGCGCGCATCTTCCGTACCTTGGCCGGCCCGGCGTTGTAGGCAGCCCAGGTGAAGGCGAACCGATCGACCTCCACCAGCTTGGGACCCGTGAAGTAGCGCCCCCTGAGATAGGCCAGGTACTTCACACCGCAGTGGATGTTGCTCTCGACCTCGGTGATGTCCGGCGAGCTTCTGTCGCTCGAGCTCGTCCATGGGGTTCCTGACCCACTTCGTTGTGCCGAAGTACCGGTCGATGAGCATGTTGCCGAGGAGACTGCGCTTGCGGGCCCTCGGAAGAAACTCCCTGCTCCGACTTCGTTTCGGTTGCCGCGGGCGCAGCTCACAGTCTTGGTCTCCCGGTTCTCGCCGGGTCGATCTCGCAGTAGCGGGCGGCCACGCACTCAGGTCCTTTGGACGACGGACAATTCACGTCGACTCTCCATCCGACCCTACGTCGGTTCGAAACACGTCCACCGTGGGGAGCCAGACTGCGAAGGCCCGCCGGTGAGGCGGGCCTTCCGCTTCTGGGGGCTCCCACGGTGCCGGGGAGCATCGGACTCGTCGTGCGCATGAGCCCTCGCTGAGCTACGCCCCAGGCTGCAGCTCCTGCGGGACATCGGTCGGGAGTCGGGCCGCTCCTAGGGAACCATCGACTCGAGATCGGGCGTGATGACGATGTCGATCCGCCGGTTGCGCGCCCGCCCTTCCGCCGTCTCGTTGTTCGCGATCGGCTGCGATTCCCCGTGACCGACGGCCGTGATGCGCTCCTGATCGAGCCGCATGTTCGCGATCAGGTACTCGCGCACAGCCTGGGCCCGCGCCTCCGAGAGCTCCAGGTTGATCTCGTCGGTCCCGTGAGAGTCGGTGTGCCCCTCGACCTGCAGGTGAGAGCCGGGGAACAGGTTGATGGCGTCCTGGACCCTTGTCAGGAGAGCGAAGTACTGCGGTTGGATGACCGCCGTCGCGACGTCGAACTGAAGTCCCACCACACGGACGATGACATCGTCCGCGTCGCGCAGCACGCGCGCCTCGTCGCGGTCGAACATCTTCTGAATGCGGTCGAACCTCTCGCGGATCTCGGCCTCAGCCTCCATCTGACGCTGGAGCGCCAAGTGCTCCTCGGAGGCTCCTCCGAATTCCTCCTCGAGGTCGGTGATCTGCGCCTCGAGATTGCCGAGCGTACGCTCCCGGTCGGCGAGATCATGTCCGAGCGTCTCGTTGTCGGTCTGGAGAGCCTCGATGTGCGTGATGATGTTCTGCGTGGTCTCGTGATAGCCGGTGTGGAACAGAGGTACGACGTCGATGGTTCCTGAAATGAGCGCGAGCGGGCGCTCGGACTCCAGGATCAGTTGCTCGATCGTCAGGTCGCGCTTGTCGATTCGCCCCGCGATCTCCGCGATGTTGAACGCGTGATTCGCCTCGTACTTCGCCTCGCCCGCGAGCGTGCGCGGGAGGTCGGTGTCGTAGCGGTCCCTCTCGAGAGCGGCCTCGGCCTGGCCGAGGAGTTCGCGGGACCGGGCGATCGTCTCGGGGGCGCCCCTCTCGACTCTCTGCTTCTGCGCTTTCTCCAGGAGCGCGCGGGTCTCGTTGAAGAAATTGCTCTTGATCGCCTCGAGTTCCGCGTCGCGGAAGAGCACCCTCGCCTCGTCGCCGCGCTTCTTGGCCCTGTTCACGTCCCCGTTCTCGAGCGCCCGGGCGGCGTCTACGAACTTCTTATCGGCTTTCTTCCAGAGGTCGGAGGCGTAATGCTGGGCGTCCGCGTTCGCCGCGTCGTCCCGGGCATCGAGCGGCGCTGCGAGCGTCACTTCGGCGAGCTTCGTGGCCTCGATGCCCTTCTGCAGGTGTTCGATCGCCTTCGCGAGATCGCGCTGGATGTCCTCGATGCGGCGACCGCGCTCGAGGTTGTCCTCGGCGCGCCGGTACAGCTTCTCGGCCTCGCCGAAGCTGGCAGGAGTGAGGACGTCCGCGCGCGCGGCGAGGGCGGCGGCCATGACGTCGTCCGCCTCGCGGAAAATGTCGGACCTCAGGTCCTGCGCGGAAAGCGGAGCGGCGGAAACGAGGGCCAGAACAACCAGGACGGCGAGGACCGCTCGCTTCATCCCTGCTGCCGACGCCGACTGAGTGTGTCGGATCTGGAACATGGTCACACCTCCTGTGAGAGAGCCGGTCGCGGGCTCGAACTGCGCCGGTGCATTCTTGCTCAGGACAATCCCCGGCGCAAGCGGAATCGACGAGACGCTCGCCAGCCGCGGATTCACAGCCTCCTGGTACCCCATCTCGTTGTGAACTCCCGTGCAGTCCACGAGCGAGCGCCGGGCGAGCCGTCCGCCGCGACGTGGATGCTCATGAACCAGACCTGGGGCTCCGCGACGTCGCGTCGGTTAGTAGACTGACGCCTTCGGGGAGCCAGCAACTAGAGGCCCCGGTCTTTCAAGACCGGGGCCTCCTGCCTAGCTCGAACTGCGGGGGCAGCGCGCCTACCTGTACAGGCGCTTGATGGCGGCCCAAGTGGCCGCCTCAACGGGACTCGTACCCGTCATGTTGATGTCGAACTCAACGGTCGGATCATCCGTGTTGTCGTGCCAGAAATTGAACAGATACTGGCCCGCTCCCAGTGGCTCGATCCCGAAGAATTCCATGAAGTCGATGCCCAGGAAGCCGACGTCGAAACTCGCCCAAACGGTGCCGAGCACGGGATCAGTTTGGGAAGGTCCGTCGTACATGTGGAAGGTCGCAGTGTACGCGGTATCGCTGGGGGCGAAAGCGGTCATCGTGAACGCTTTCAGTGTTTCGCCAGGGTCGACTTGCAGGATCCAGCCGTCCGAGCCCTCGTCCACTGTGAATCCGATCGTGTTGGGGTTGGGCGCTCCGAACGGGAGGACGAACGCGGAGTTGGGATGCGGAAGGTCGCCGTCGACCGACTCGTCATACACGTAGTCCGCCTGGGCGAACGGCGCGCACCAGATGAGGAGGCCCAGCGCTGCAAGCACTATGCACGTTGTTCCACTTGAGTCCCTCTTCATGTCCACTCCTCCCGGGTTGAGGGAAGACAGCTCGAGGCGCTGACCTGCGCAGCTCCTTTCGAAGCCCGGTCACACCATCTCCAGCATAACCTAACAACCGGGCTGCTGTCATGTCAAACGCCATATGTGGCACGCACCGAACCACAGGCGGTGCGTCCGCTTCCCGGCACATTGCGACAGCGGTAGTGGGACTGGGGCACAGGAATGCAGAGGTGAGCATCGAGGATATCGCGCCGGATGCGTTCGAAGAGCGTCTTCTGAGGCGTTTCAAGCGTGAAGCCCAGTTAGCCGTACGCAGCCGATGAGCTTGGCTGTCACGTCGACAGGGCGCGGAAACACCGGGGCCGCCGATTGGGTTTGACCTGGATGGCTCCCGTGACTATGTTGTTACTCAGCAGAGGCGACCACGTTGGTATGGCAACATATCCGGAAACTCTAAGGAGGGACCTGGCGCAGACGCCGGGCCCTTTTTGCGTTTCAGGGGCGCCACCTGCAGGGCCGGAGAGGCCCGTGTTGAAGAGAGTCGGACGGTCGGACGATCCGGCCCCGACAGGACAATCGTCGGCGTGAGGGGTGATCCCTGCCCGACGAGAACAAGAGAGGTAGAACACAGTGAGTACGACCGGAATCGTGAAGTGGTTCAACGACAGCAAGGGCTTCGGCTTTGTCACGCCGGAGGATGGATCGAAGGACGTCTTCGTTCACCATTCGGCAATCCAGGGCGGCGACGAGTTCAAGACCCTGGCCGAAGGCGAGCGCGTTGAGTTCGACGTTGTCCAGGGCGAGAAGGGCCCGGCGGCGGAGAACGTCGTCAGAAGCGAAGGCTAATCGCGGCACAACCGCGGACTGGCATAGAAGACACAGGGCCGTCCCTTATGGGGCGGCCCTGCTGCGTTGGTGCGCCGGGTCTGTTCAGCGCCGCGGCTCAGTGGAGAGGCTAGCAGAGGCGGGCCCTCGCAGTTGGGCCGACGGCGTGCGAGAGGGACTCTGGCTGAAAGCACTGTTGCTGTGGTATAATAGAAGTTGTGTGGGTTCCGTTGGGCCACCCCATGAAGAAGGGACGAGGGATGAGAACAGGCGCGATTCTGCTGACAGCCATCGCCGTGCTGACGGGAGGCTTCACTGCCTCGCACGCCCAGACGGCCGTCCTCATCTCCGAGATGTGCGACCCACATCAGAACTACCTGACCGACCGGTTCATCGAGATCTACAATGCGGGTGCCGCCGCGGTCGACCTGACCGACTGGACGCTCGTGGCGGTAGGCAACGGCGGCGACATCTTCTCGTGGCCGCTCGCAGGCCTGATCGACCCCGGCGAGGCGCTGGGCGCCGGGGACGCCACCACGGTCATCGTGTTCCCGGTCGACTTCCCGGACGAGGCCTGGTCCAGCAACAACAGCCTCTGGAACGGGAAGGTCGGGGACGGCGCGAAGCTCCTGAACGCGGGCTCCGTGATCGTCGACTACGCGGTCGTGACCGGCACGCACTTTGAGAACGAGGACTACACCCGCAACTACGGCGTGGTGTTCCCGAACACCTCATACGACCCGTCGGAGTGGACGGCGACTCCCGCCTCGTATCCGACCGACGGGACGCCGGGTACGCACGAAACCGCCCCACCTATCCCGGGGCCGACCATCACGAACGTGACCACCGACCCCGCCGCGCCGCTGCCTGGGGAGCAGGTCGACGTCTACGCGGACGTCTCGGACACCGTGACCATCACTTCCGTCACGCTCTTCTGGGGAATCTCCCAGCTCGTCATGCCGAACGAGATCGGCATGACCCTCGACGTGGGTGTGACGTACGTCACCGACTCCTCCATTCCGGCGCAGTCGGCGGGCACGACCGTCTACTTCAAGATACAGGCGACGAACGATCTGCCGGGAACGAGCATCTCCGATGTGGAGAGCTACTCGCTGCCCTACACGGTCTCCATCAGCGAGATACAGGGCGGCGTGTCTTCATCTCCTTACGACGGCGACGCCGTGATAACTCACGGAATCGTCACCGCGCGGTACAACTCGTACTTCACGCTCCAGGACGGAAGCGGAACGTGGAGCGGCGTGTGGGCGAGGGGCCTGGCCGCGCCCTCCGTTGGTGACGCCGTCACAATCAGAGGGATGGTCACCGAGAGTGACGGCTTGAACAGCGGGTGCACGTTCATCGTGAGCGCCGTCGTCGAGAGTACTTCCCAGCCCGCGGCGATGCCGGACCCGACCGTCGTCTCCACGCTTGCCCTCTCGTCGGAGGAATACGAGGGTGTGCTTGTCACGGTCGAAGACGCCCTCTGCACGAACGCCGCGCTGGGCTCGGGCGAGTGGGAGATCAACGACGGCAGCGGCGCCGGACGCGTCGACGATTTGGGATACGCGTTCACGCCGATGCTGGGAACCGCCTACGACGTCACCGGCCCGCTCTTGTACAGGGACGACAACTTCAAGCTCGAGCCTCGGGACGCGGGCGACATAGTGTGGGTGAGCGACGGCGCGGCGCCGGAACTCTCCCAGGTCTACGCGGCCGACGACACGACCGTGGTCGTGACCTTCTCGGAAGATGTCGAGGAGACGAGCGCGGGTACGCCGACCAACTACGTCATCGACGGCCTGACCGTAAGCTCTGCCGCGCGGGACGCGTCGCACCACGACCAGGCCGTGCTCATTGTCTCCACCATGTCTCCGGTCGAGTACACGCTGGTGGTTGACGGCGTCCTTGACCTCTACGGGAACGCGATGGACAGCGTGAGCTACTCCTTCGACTTCGTCGACATCTCCATCCCGGCGGGGTACTACGACAGCGCCGATGGGCTGCTCGGTGAGTCTCTGCAGGCGGCCCTTCACGCGATCATCGACGGTCACACCGTCCAGACATTCCAGTACTCGTGGATAGCCTTCAGGAGCACCGACGACAAGCCGAACGGGAAGGTCTGGGACATGTACTCCGACATCCCGGGGGGAGTGCCTCCGTACGAGTACACGTTCGGTATCGACGAGGGTGGTGTCGGCGGTGTGGAGGGTACCGGGTACAACCGCGAGCACTCGTGGCCCAGCAGCTGGTTCGGGAGCGAGGTGTATCCGATGTACTCGGACCTGTTCATGCTCTATCCGACCGACAACTACGTCAATGGCCAGCGCGCCGCGGACCCGTACGGTGAGGTGGGCGCTCCGACCTGGACGTCCCTCAACGGCAGCAAGAAGGGCAACTGTTCGTATCCCGGCTACTCCGGCCCCGCGTTCGAGCCCATCGATGCGTACAAGGGAGACTTCGCGCGAACCTACTTCTACGTGACCGCACGCTACTATTCGGAGGACGCCGCCTGGCCCGGCAGCGCCATGGCCGACGGCGCAGAGCTTCTGCCGTGGGCGGTCGACATGCTGCTCGAATGGCACGACGACGATCCCGTCAGTCGCAAGGAACTTGAGCGGAACGGTACCGTCTACACGATGCAGGAGAACCGTAATCCCTTCATCGACAGGCCGGAGTTCGCCGCTGCCATGTATGTGACGACCGGTGTGGACGAGCTGTCCGAGCCGTCGTTCAACCTGTATCAGAACGCGCCGAATCCGTTCAATCCCACGACCACCGTGAGCTTCGCGCTGTCGGCGGAAGCGGACGTTGAGCTGCTCGTGCATGATGTGTGCGGCAGACTGGTGACTGTTCTTGCGTCGGGCTCGCTCCCGGCGGGTCACCATATCGCCGTCTGGGACGGGAGGGACTCGGGCGGTCGCGCCGTCGCTTCGGGCATCTACTTCTACAGCCTCGAGGTGGGGGAGTCGCATGAGCGTCGGAAGATGGTCCTTCTGAAATGACGGCTGGCGGCCGACGGCCGGCAGCTCTGGAATCGGTACGCAGCGAGCCCGGCCTCAATCGGCCGGGTTCTCACGCTGTGGCCGCGGGCGGCTGACCGGCGGCACACTGCATTGACGGGCCCCCTTCTTGCAGGCTACTCTAGGCTGCACGTGCGTCGATGACGGGTTGAGAGCTTCAGCGTGTCTACGAAGGAGAGGTCCCGCGGCATGCGTCTGGGCAAGTGGAACACGGCACTGACCAAGTGGTACCTCAGGTACTACACGTACGGTCTTCTGCCCATCCGTGTGCAGAGCGCACTGGTCGCGCGCCACGGGAGGAAGGTCTACAAGCTGCGCTTCGGACCAGACTACGAGGAGCTGGCCCGATTCCTCGAGGTGTCTGAACGCTCGGACCCGGATGAGATCCGCTCCTACCAGGAGTCCCGTCTTCGCAAGCTGATCCGCCACGCCTACGAGACCGTCCCTCACTACCGCGACATCATGGATGAGCGGAAGCTGAAGCCCTCCGACATCACCACCGTCCCGGATCTCTCGAAGCTCCCCGTCCTCAGCAAAGAGGACGTGCGAAGTGCGGGCACTCGCCTCTTGTCCAGCGCGTTCGACCGGAAGTCCCTGCTGACGGCGGCCACGTCAGCGACAACGGGCACTCCTCTCACGGTCTACTGGGACCGCGATGTCGAGATCATGAACCATGCCTGCTACATGAGATTGAAACGGTGGGCGGGGGTTCCGTTCGGCACGCCCCACGCCGTGATGCAGGGTAAGCCTACCGTGCCGCCGCCTCAGAAGAAGCCACCGTTCTGGCGCTACAACCCGGCGTGGAATCAGGTGCGTATGTCGACGCTTCACATGAGCGACGCGAACCTGCCGTACTACCTGGACGAGCTCCGCAGGTTCGGCGCCGAGTCCCTCGAGACATACCCGTCCGCGGCCTATGTCATCGCGCGCTTCCTCGAGGCGAAGGGAGAGTACCTGCCGCTCAAGAGCGTGTTCACCACCGGCGAGCCACTCCTCACGCAGCAGCGCGTCGTCATCGAGGAGCGTTTCCAGACGAAGGTGTTCGATGCATACGGCGCGGCTGAGCGCGTCGTGTTCTCGACCGAGTGCGAGGAGCACGATGGGCATCATCTCTACGAGGAGTACGGCATCACGGAGTTCGTGGACGAGGAAGGGAACTCGGTCCCCGTCGGCACCGCGGGGCTCGTGGCAGGAACGGGTCTCCACAACATGGCGATGCCGCTCATCCGCTACGTGGGCGGTGACATCGGCGTGGCATCGGACAAGCGCTGCGCGTGCGGTCGCACGCTCAGTATGCTCGAGGGGCTGACCTCTCGGGCGCAGGATGTACTTGTGTTGCCGGACGGGCGAATGCTGCCCGGACGGAACATCGGTTGGTCGGTCAGAATGATCGACCACGTGAAGGACTGGCAGGTGATCCAGGAGCGCCCGGACGAGATACGCTTGGTGGTTGTCAGTGACAAACCGATCTCGGAGCAGGAGCACGCCGGTCTGCGTCAGTACTTCCGCCGACGCCTGGGTCCCGAGGTGCGCCTGCTCGTGGAACGGGTCGCCGAGATACCGCACTCGCCCGTTGGGAAGACGCGCCATGTTATCTCGCACGTTCCTCTCGTGTGGGGTCAGTCCAACGTGTTCGCTATGGAAGAAGCAGAGGAGCCTTCCACTCCGCGGAAGTAGACCCCGGACGCGACCGCGTGCCCCACCTCGCCGCAGCCATCCCACATGACTCAGTGCTCACCAGCGACTTTTCCACCAACGTCTCTGCCGTCCCGGCTACGCGGGCCCACAATATCCTTGCGACAACGCGGGTTTTGTGATATCATCGGCGCTGACTGACTGGCAGTCGACAAGGTGGAGACGCACAAGCAGGCTGGAGGTTCCCTCGGCCGGATTGCGTGCGGCCGTCGGGAGGCGTCGCGAAAGGAGGCGGAACACCGGGAGCGCGAGGGATCCTTCGACACAGGTCCTTGAACCAGGTGGGGCGGCGGCGACGTCCTGCCATAGATGTCGGGAGGGCTAGGAGAGTGAAGAGACTAATCGTTCTCGCGGTGGTCATGTCGCTGGCGATTACGGCAGCGGCTGACTGGAATATGGAGGACCCGGCGAAGTGGGTGCAGCTTCCGGACCTCGCCCCGACGGGCATGGACGTCAACACGTCGTGGCCGTACTACCTCCTGGCGGATGACTTCCTCTGCACCGAGACCGGTCCGATCACCGACATCCACATCTGGGGGTCGTGGTACCATGACTACCTTCCGTTCGACGGCGATCCCTACGGTGTCTCCTTCGTTCTGAGCATCCATGCAGACATCCCCGCTGGTGTGGGCGGCATAGACTACAGCAGGCCCGGTGAAGTGCTGTGGCTCGGGCATTTCGACGGTCCGGCGGGCATGTTCCAGGCGCGAGTCTGGGAGGCGGGGATCGACGAGGGCTGGTTCGAACCCCCGTTCAGCTACGAGTTCCCGGGCGACCATGTCTGCTGGCAGTACAACTTCTTCATCGACGAAGCAGACGCATTCTGGCAGGAAGGAACGCCCGACAACCCGGTCATCTACTGGCTGGACGTGCAGGCCATGCCCGCGGACCAGAGCGCCTGGTTCGGCTGGAAGACCTCGCTCAATCACTGGAACGACGACGCGGTCTGGGGACAGGGCGAAGAGCCCTACTTCGGACCGTGGTACGAGCTCATCTACCCCGACGGCCACCCGATGTGGCCCGAGTCGATAGACCTCGCGTTCGTCATCACCACGATCCCGGAAGATGAACTCGATTGGGGCGACGCACCCGATCCGAACTACCCGACCTATGCCGCAAGCGGCGGCGCGCACCACCAGATCATCGCGGGTGTGTACATGGGTCTGAGCGTGGACGGTGAGTTCGACGGTCAGCCGGACGCCAATGCCACCGGCGATGACCTGGCCGGAATCGACGACGAGGACGGCGTGGTGTTCCTGACGGTCTTCATCCCCGGCACCACCGCCTTCGTCGACATCACGGTCTCGCAGGCCGGCTACGTCGACGCGTGGTTCGACTGGAACTGCGACGGTAACTGGGCCGGCGAGCAGGTTCTCGCGAGCTACTTCCTGGCTCCTGGCACGACCACGGTTCCCATCGGCGTGCCGGCGTCGGCGCTCTCCGGGCGCACGACCTTCGCCCGGTTCCGCTACAGCCTGAACGGCGGACTGACGGAGTTCGGCTACGCTCCCGACGGTGAGGTGGAGGACTACGAGATCCTGATCGGCATGCCACCGGCGGACTTGGGCGATGCGCCCGACTTCACGTATCCGCACAACTACCCGACGTACTATGTGAGCGGCGGAGCTTCACATGCCATCCTTCCGGGTTTCCAGATGGGGGCGCAGATCGACTCCGAGTCCGACGGGCAGCCTAACTTCAACGCCACCGGCGATGACATTGCCGGAATAGACGACGAAGACGGCGTGACCTTCGTGACGGGACTGATCGCCGGCAATACCGCCACCGTGCGCATCGACATGACCGGCACGGCCGCAGGCGGGTTCATCGATGCCTGGATCGACTTCGGGACTGCCGGTGGTTCTGACGGTAGCTGGGCGGAGCCTGGCGACCAGATCATTACGTCGGGGTGGGCGCCCGGCGGGACCTTCACCGACTTCAACTTCACCGTGCCGGCCGGGTCGGTACTCGGCTGCACGTTCGCTCGCTTCCGCCTGAGCAGCTACGGCGGGCTAGTGTCCACCGGAGGAGCGACCGACGGCGAGGTGGAGGACTACGAGGTCTGCATCGACCAGGACATCTGGAAGTGGCGCCAGCGCCCGGACGAGAGTGAGACCGGCATCGACGTCAACTGCACCGAGCCCTTCATCCTGGCCGACGACTTCCTCTGTGAGGAACCGGGGCGTCTCACGACCATCCGCGTCTACGGCTCGTGGCGCAACGACTGGTGGCCCTACGGCGAGGATCCGCTTGCTGTCGACTTCACGCTGAGCATCCACGCCGACATCCCGGCCGATCCGCCGGACTTCCACAGCAGGCCCGGAGATGTCCTCTGGGTGCACAACTTCGCGGCCCACGACCCGATGTGGACGGCCGACGTCTGGCTGGACGGCATCGAAGAAGGCTGGATGGACCCGCCGGATGCTTACCTCTTCCCGGCCGACTGGACCATCTGGATGTACTCGTTCCATATCCCGCCGGAGGAGGCGGTCCATCAGATCGGAATGCCCGACGAGCCCATCGTCTACTGGCTCGACGTTCAGGCCAGGCCACTCGACCCGGACGCGTACTTCGGGTGGAAGACCTCGCTCGATCACTGGAACGACGACGCGGTGTGGGGGATGGGCGCGGAGCCCTACCCGGGGCCGTGGTTCGAGCTCCGGTACCCGCCGGGTCATCCTCTCTTCCCCGAGTCGATCGATCTTGCGTTCGAGCTCGAGATGCACTACGGCACGGGCGTGGATGACAGCGAGGTTCCGCTGCGTTCGGGTCTGGGTCAGAACGTGCCCAACCCCTTCAACCCGAAGACCAGCATCGCCTACGAGGTTCCGGCGAGCGGCTGCCACGTCGCCATCGACATTCTCGATGTCAGCGGGCGCGTCGTGCGGCATCTGGTCGACGAGTTCCAGGGAGAGGGCCGGCGTGAGGTCGTCTGGGACGGCCGCGACAACGAAGGTCGCGAGCTGTCGTCCGGCGTCTACTTCTACAAGCTGGTCACTCCCGAGTCCGAGTCGACCAGGAAGATGCTGCTTCTGAAGTAACGTCAGCGTGAACATGAGGGGATCTGAGCTTGGGCTCAGACCCGACGCGAAGCCCCCGGGTGAATCAGCCGGGGGCTTCTGCTTACAGCTGTGCCGTGCGGCCTGCGACGATCTACTCGTTGTCGTCCGACGACTCGCAGGGGTGCTCATCCGTGGTGCCGTGGCACTCGGCTATCTGCTCAGGCGAGCATTCGCTGGGTTTCCCGCCCTTCAGCTTCTCCGGGTGCTGGCAGCCCTTCTTCTCTTCACACATCGCTTGTCCTCCTTTCGCTTCTTCTGACATGCCGGATCGTCGCCTGTCCTCGGCGCGGTGTCGAGACCCGCGGTGAGGAAACCGTCAATCGCGTTCCTCCACTTGGAGAGCGTCTTGACGTTCAGGGCGTAGTGTACGTAGTAGCCTCGCTTCTCGGCGGTGACCAACCCTGTGTCGCGCAGGATTCTGAGGTGCTGTGATACGCCTCCGGGCGTCATCCCGAGCTGGCGCGAGAGCGCGCCCACGCAGAGGACGTCCCCGCTGAGGAGCTGGACAATTCGGACTCTCGCGTCGGACGAGAGGGCCTGGAAGATCCGGGAGAGCCTCTGTGCGTCTGCGGTCTGCGGCATACGAGTTGCTCCGCCAGTCCGGGCTCCGGTGTCAGGAGCGCTTCGCCAAGCGCCAATCTATTTAGTAAGTACTAATATACTAATGTGCATTTCCGCTCCAGTCAAGTGAGAATCGACTGCGAGCGGGCGAGACGGCATCCGGGCAGTGAGGGAGACACCGCAGCATGGACCAGACAGCGGTTGATTGCGGTCTCGCGGTGACCTAATCTAGTAGGAGTACGTAACGCACATCCGCAGGCAATCCGAACGAAGGGGCAACCGCAGTATGAAGAAGATCGCGATCATCGCTGCCGGCATAGTCGTGCTGGCGATCGTCGTCTGGCAGTTCGCCGGCAGGAGCGGGTCGGAGCAGACCGGGCGATTCGAGTTCGTCGAGGTGGAGCGCGGGGACATCGAGAATATCATCTCGAGTTCCGGCACCCTGAGCGCCGTGGGGACGGTGGAGGTGGGCACCCAGGTCTCCGGCACGATCGCCAGGATACTCGTGGACTACAACGAGACCGTGCGGGCCGGGCAGGTTCTCGCGGTGCTCGACACGACCATGCTCTCGGCCTCCGTGCGTGACGCCAGGGCCGGAGTCGTCAGGGCGCGTGCTATCTACCAGCAGGCCGTCCGCGACTACGATCGGGAGTCGGATCTCCACGAGAACGACCTCATCAGCGATGCTCAGCTGTCCGATACTCAGACGTCGGTGGAGACGGCACGCGCCGGCGTTCTCTCCGCCGAGGCATCGCGCGACAGGTCGCGCGCCAACCTGAGGTACGCGGTCGTCCGCTCTCCCATCGACGGCACGGTCATCATGAGGAACATCGAGCCCGGTCAGACCGTCGCGGCGAGCTTCTCGACACCGACGCTCTTCGTCATCGCGGAAGACCTCTCTGAGATGGAGATCCACGCTCTGGTTGACGAGAGTGACATCGGGGCGATACGGGAGGGGCAGAGCGTCCGCTTCACGGTCGAGGCGCACATGGATGAGGAGTTCACGGGCGTGGTTCGGCAGATATGGCTCAAGCCCCAGACCGTGCAGAACGTCGTGATGTACACGGTCGTCGTGGACGCCCGGAACGACCGTGGCCTGCTCTATCCCGGCATGACTGCCACGACCGATTTCCTGATCGACGAGCGACATGACGTGCTGATGGTTCCCAACGCGGCCCTCAAGCTCCGCGCGACCCCGGGCATGTTCGAGGAGATGCGCGCAACGATGGAAGCGCGCACGGCCGAGCTGCCGGACTCCCTTCGCCAGGCCATGCAGGAGCGGATGGCGCGACGTGGCGGCGGAGCGGGCGGGCACCCGGGTGGCGGTGGCGGGTTCGGGGGAGGACCGCCCGGCGGCATGGGCGGCATGGGTGGTGGGTCCTCCGACGACGCGAGCGCGATGCTCTGGTATGTCGATGGCGAGGGCAGGTTGAGTGCCACGCGGATAGTCAAGGGTGTGACAGACGGCCGCATGACCGAGATCGTCAGGGGACGGGACGTGGAGGAGGGTCTGCAGGTCATCGTCAGCGTCACCGAACCTGAAGAGGACAACGGGCCTTCGAATCCACTCGCGACCAGCCCGTTCGGAAGAAGGCGGGGTTAGCGCGTGATGAGGCCCGTAATCGAGACTCGCGGGATCACCAAGGAATATCGCATGGGCGAGGTGGTCGTCCGTGCGCTTCGGGGCGTGGACCTGACCGTCGGGACAGGGGAGTTCGTCGCCATCATGGGGGCGTCCGGATCCGGCAAGTCGACGCTCATGAACCTCGTCGGCTGTCTGGATACCGCGACCTCCGGGGATTACTTCCTCGATGGCGCCGACGTCAGCCAGCTCACCCGGGACCAGTACGCGGAGATCCGGAACCACAGGATCGGATTCGTGTTTCAGGGCTACAATCTGTTGCCTCGCACCTCTGCGGTTGACAACGTCGAACTGCCGCTCTTCTACGACCACTCGGGTCGCATAGAGGACTCGCGCGGCAGCGCCATCCGGGCGCTCGAGCGCGTCGGTCTGGGCGATCGCATCGACCACGAACCAAACGAGCTGTCGGGTGGCGAGCAGCAGCGCGTCTCCATAGCCCGCGCGTTGGTCAACGAGCCGGCGATCATCCTCGCGGACGAACCGACCGGCAACTTGGACAGCCGCACCTCGGTGGACGTGATGACGGTTTTCCAGGAGCTGAACGACCAGGGCATCACGATTCTCCTCGTCACGCACGAGCCGGACATCGCGGAGTACACGAAGAGGATCGTCGTGCTGAGAGACGGGCGCATCATCAGCGACCGCGAGGTCGCTGGAAGACGTGACGCCACGGTGGACCTCGCGAGAATGCCTCTACAAGAGGATCTCTACGTCGAGGACGGGCCCGGACGGGGAGGAGGTGGGCGCGCGTGAAGAGATTCCGGCGACTCCTCAGGGTGGCCATGAGGAGCATCCTCAAGAACAGAATGAGGAGCATCCTGACGTCCCTCGGCGTGATCATCGGCGTGGCTTCGGTCATAGTCATGGTCGGTCTCGGGGCCGGCGCGCAGGCTGACGTCGAGGCGCAGATTCAGTCGCTCGGCGCCAACATGATCATGGTCTTCCCGGCGTGGGGCAGGGTTCACGGCGTGAGCCAGGGCGCCGCGTCGCGCAACAGGCTCACGCTCGATGACGTGGAACGCCTGCGCGAGGAGACGACACTGCTGACCGGGATCTCTCCCGTGGTCCGGTCGGGCGGTCAGGTCATAGGGGGCATAGGCAACTGGAACACGTCCGTCGAGGGCGTGGACCCGGCGTACCTGGAGATCCGCAGCTGGAAACTGGCTTCCGGGGAGTTCTTCACTGAGAGGGACGTCCGGGCGAAGAGCAAGGTCGCCGTCCTGGGAAAGACCGTCGTGGACAACCTCTTCCCCGACAGTGATCCTATCGGCGAGAGGATCCGGATCCGGAACACGCCGTTCAAGGTGATAGGCGTTCTCGAGGCGCGAGGCCAGAGCCCGTTCGGGTCCGACTACGATGACGTGATACTGGCGCCCAGCAAGACCGTGCTCTATCGCCTGGCCGGTGGGCGCTACATCAGCCGGATCTACTCGAGCGTGGTCTCAGCCGAGGACACCGACGCGGCCATCGAGGAGATGACGGTCGCCCTGCGTGCGTCCCACAAGCGCGAGCCTCAGGAGGAGGATGACTTCCGCATCCGCAACCAGGCCGAACTGATGGAGACCGCCACGGAGACCCAGCGCGTGATGACCCTCTTCCTTGGCGGCGTGGCGGCCGTGTCACTCCTGGTCGGCGGCATCGGCATCATGAACATCATGCTGGTCTCGGTGACGGAGCGGACGCGCGAGATCGGCATCCGACTGGCGGTCGGTGCCAGGAGCGCCGATGTGCTGGTGCAGTTCCTCACCGAGTCTGTCGTGCTCAGTCTCTTCGGAGGCACCATCGGGGTGATACTCGCCTACAGCGTCGCCGCGTTCCTGAACGGCGCCGTCGGGATGACGACGATCGTGCGCCCCGGCATAGTCCTGACGGCGTTCGGTTTCTCGGGTGCGGGTGGTGTCTTCTTCGGCTTCTACCCGGCGAGGAAGGCCGCGAGGCTGAATCCGATCGACGCCCTCCGGTACGAGTAGGCCGGCGTACCCGATCGCCACGGGGCGCCTCGCCCAACATTCTTGCCAACGAAATCTGAACTGCGAATCACATCGTAATCCAAGTTCACACCTCTCAGGTCCGCGCGCCCGTCCTCTCAAGAAACCACAACTCACAATCACGCGCTCTGCGCGAAGTTAGCCCCGGTGCGGCACCCGTGACGGCAGTCGCTGGCACAGCGGATGCATTGGCAATGGGGCGTGAGCGAACTGAGACGCGGTTCGGGAACCAACCTGGGAGAGGTTTGAAGCCCTACGCTCTCATAGCACTGATCCTCTTGATGCCGGCGGTCTGCGCGCACGCCGGGCGGGAGCCTTCCATCACCGGCGACGTCTGTCCCGGCATCAGCGCGAGCTTCAAGCACAGGATCGCGATAGAGGAGGAAACGTGGCCGTCGGCCCTCGCTGAGACGCACGCTGGAAGAGAGGTGCTGCGTCTTGAGGCGGCCGGAGGATTCAGACTCCATGTGAGAGTGCGAACGAATCCCGACGACTACATAATCTGCGTCATCTACGTGGACGAAGGCAAAAGGCTGGTGCTCGATGAGAGCACCAGTTTCGTTTTCAGGTACGGTGGTCACGAGATCAAGAGCACCGAGATCCTGCTGACCGATGGTCCGCAGGAGATGAGGGTGTTCAGCACCAACGAGCAGACGGTTGTGCTGACGGCTGACTCCAGTCAGTACGGCAAAGCAAGAAGTGGCGGCTACCTGGCCGCCGTCAGATTCCCGGAGAACTCGCTGCCGGCGGGATACGGAAGCTGGGTTCCGGACTCTTTCGACCTGAGAGGAGGTGGGTACCGTGAAGAAAGCTCTGGTTAGGGCGAACCTCGCACTTCTCGTCGTCCTCACATCTCCAGTCATTGCCCTCGCTGCCGCTGGCGGTGACGGCGAGACTATCATGGACTGGTTCTTCAGGCTGCTGAGATGGGCGGCCGGCGGTTGGCACGGATTCTAGTCAGCCGCAGGAGCGCTCCTTTGGAGATAGTCTGAGCAAGCTGCACGACAGAGCCGCCTTCCCGACGGGAAAGCGGCTCTGTTGCGTCTTCTCACCCTTGTTTCCGGTTCCGATTCGGGAGGATACCCGACCGGGAGCGACTAAAGGAACTTCTCTCACCGGGGTGAAGCCCTTAGTGACAACTACACCACACACGCCGCTCCCGGCCACAATCCTGTTCTGAGTGTTGTACCTCTATAGCTATGCCCTCGATGTGCTTCCGGCAGGCCCGCGACGTGCTTCCTGCGTGCCTCCGGCTAGTCGTCCAGCGGAATCTCGATGTCCGCGAGGGTCGTCTTACCCAGGGTCTTCAGAACGTCGTCGCTCAACCGAGCGAAGAGGTTGCCCAGCGGGCAGTCGAGCTTGTTGCAGAGCGGCTTGCCCACCATGCACCGCTCCACCTGGAGTCGCCCCTCGATCACCTCGTAGACCTCGCGCAGGGAGATCTCCTTCGCGGGTCTGGTCAGCTGGAACCCGCCGCCCGGTCCTCGGGTGCCCGCGACGACTCCCGCCTTTGCCAGCCGCTGGAGAACCTTGGCCAGGTGGGCCTCCGAAGCCGAAAGGCCGTCGGCCATGACGGCCGCCGTCACACGTGATTCCGGGCTGCTCGCCATGATGGCGGTCGCGTGGAGGGCCAGCGTGGCTGCTTCCGATGTCCTTACGAGACCGCTCACTTCTGGGGACCTCCGCTCGGTGGGTCAGATGTTGCTCGGGCACAGAGCACGATCGCGCAGCATCACGATTAGTGTATTTCGATACCTGAATACGATAGACGGCCTGCGCTGTCAACTGGTTTCTTAAGAGCGGGGGAGGATTCCTGAAGAAAGCACCTCCGGGTTCCCGAAGGTACCCGGAGGCGCAGTGCCAGGGGGAGAAGACTGGCGAGGTCCCGAGAGGTCGGGCCGCGGAGGCCCGACCGTTGATTTCCCTACATACTCGCTGTGCCGTCTGCCGTTTCCACCGTGATCTTCCCGATGCCGGCGTCGATGGACAGCGTGATTGTCGACTCAGTTTCGCCGTAGGCGTCGTTCACGTACGCGTTGCCGTGCTTCTTCAGGCCGTGCGTGTTGAACGAGCCGATGCCCGTGTCCGCCTCTACGCGCACACCGATCGAGGACGGCACCTGGACTGTGATCGCTCCGACTCCGCCGTCCACGGAAGCCGTGAGGTCACCCGTTCTCTCGCCGATCAGGTTGATCTTGACGTTGCCGACGCCCTGGTCCACCGACAGGTCGGTCAGCCTGAGGTCCCCGAGGTCCAGCTGCACGTTACCGACGCCCATATCTATGCTGAGTTCGAGGGGAACCTCCTCGCTGAGAGACAACTTCCACTCGTTACGGGCTTTGTCCGGGGCGCTTTTGCCCTGGGCGTCCGGCTGGGTTATGGAGAGATGTCCCTTTCCGTTCTTGACGCTGTAGTCGACCGTGGGCGCCCATTCCTCGACGTTATACGTGAATTCCGCGTCAAGGAGAGCGGACGAGCCGCCCCTGACGCTGAGCTTGCCGATCCCGATGTCGACTTCGATGACGACGCGCTCCGCGCCGCCTAAGTCTACCGTCTGCTCTTCCGTCCTCAGGTCCACGAGCTCCACACGCTCTCCGACGCAGACGCAGCTGGTCATGGACAGCAGCAACACGGCAGATGCCAGCAGCACGGCCGTTCTTGTCCCGGTCGAGTTCAAGGCCCCCTCCTTCCTGACATTCGTCAAAGCGGCTGCATTACACGCTCGAACACTCGCCGCGCTTCCACAAGGTATGACTCCGCCGGGGCCGCTTGTGTTTAGTCGAATTGCGCCTGGCGGACACCCCAGCCCCACCCATTCCTTGACGCTTTGAGGGGCATATCGTAAACTTGCTCCATAGGGAGTTCGGCATCCGAGGACGGCCCCATTCTCAGGCCGTATCGTCTGCACGATTCCCTTTTGTGCGGTACGATTGGGAACACGCACCAAGGCCAAGGCCGGGAGCCACCGATGCCCAAGGACTTGCCCACCGCACCCGACAGCGCCAAGTCGAAGTACTGGCGCAAGCCGCTCGACGCCGACAAGGTGAAGATTCCGCACGGTGAGCTCCACATCATCGTCAGCCGCTGCAAGGGATGCATGTTCTGCGTCGAGTACTGCCCGCGCGACGTGCTCGAGATGTCCGAGGACTTCAACGCCAAGGGCTATCACTATCCCATCGCTGAGAACGATCCTGCGTGTGTGAACTGCCGGCTGTGCGAGATGCTCTGTCCGGAGTTCGCCATCTTCTGCACTGAGGCTGAGGAGGAGGGTAGCAGTTGATGACAGCTGATCCGAAGGGGGTTCTCACCGGCGAGCACTACCTCGATGGCGATCACGCCGCGGCCGAAGGCGCGCTCGCGGCCGGATGCCGCTTCTTCGCCGGCTACCCCATCACGCCCTCCACGGAGGTCGCAGAGAGAATCGCCGCGCGATTCCCCAAGATAGGGGGGCTCTTCGTGCAGATGGAGGACGAGCTCGCTTCGATGGCGGCGATCCTCGGAGGCTCGTGGGCAGGCGCCAAGACAATGACCGTGACATCGGGACCCGGATTCTCCCTCATGATGGAGAACTTAGGTCTGGGTATCATGATGGAGGTCCCGACCGTCATCGTGAACGTCCAGCGCGGAGGTCCCTCGACCGGTCTTCCGACGCTGCCCGGTCAGGCCGACATGATGCAGGCCAGGTGGGGCTCGCACGGCGACTACGAGATCATCGCACTCGCCCCGAGCTCGCCGCAGGAGACCTTCGACCAGGTCATCATGGCTTTCAACTTCTCGGAGAAGTACCGCGTGCCCACGCTCGTGATGATGGACGAGTGCGTCGGGCACATGACGGAGAAGGTGGTGATCCCGAAGGCGGACGAGATCGAGATCGTGCCGCGCAAGTGGTACGAGGGTCCCGTCGGGGAGTACCTTCCGTACAAACCCGACGACGACATGATCCCGTGGATGGTGAAAGTGGGCGACGGCCACAGGTTCCACACTACCGGGCTCACCCACGACGAAAGGGGTTACCCGGTCATGAGCGCCGAGTGCCAGGAGACGTGCGTCAGGCGCTTGGTCGACAAGATCCGCTCGAGGGTGGACGAGATCGTCGTCCTCGAAGAGGATGAGATCGAGGGCGCCGACGTGGTGGTGGTGTCGTACGGCATCACCTCCCGCGTCGCAATACCGGCGGTCCAGCGGGCGAGGGCGGACGGCCTCAAGGTCGGAGGCCTGCGGCTCGTGACGGTGTGGCCGTTCCCCGAGAACAGGATCCGCGAGCTTTCGAAGCGCGTGAAGACGTTCGTGGTTCCCGAGATCAACTACGGGCAGATCTCTTTGGAGGTCGAGCGGTGCGCCGGCGGCAAGGCGAAGACGATCCTCGTGCCGCACGGCGGAGGATGGGTGCACGACGAGAAGGACATCTACGACGCCATCAAGGAGGGAGCGAAATGAAGACACCTGTGGCGGCTGCTCCCGAGATCCCGCATCCCATGGAGGATCTCCTCCGGATGGACCGGATACCTCACATCTGGTGTCCTACATGCGGGCTAGGCACGGTGGTGACCGCGTTTGCAGCGGCTCTCCAGACTCTTGAACTGCCGCTCGACGACGTAGTGGTCGTGTCCGGCATCGGTTGCACCGGACGTGTCGCGGGATACACCAAGGTCGATTCGTTCCACACAACTCACGGCCGCGCGATTCCGTTTGCCACGGGCATTCACCTCACCAACCCGAAGCTCAAGGTCGTCGTTATCAGCGGAGACGGCGATCTCATTTCCATCGGCGGCAACCACTTCATCCACGCGGCTCGCCGCAACGTCGATATCACCGTTATCTGTGTCAACAACTTCATCTACGCGATGACCGGTGGACAGGTGGCGCCGACGACGCCGCTGGGGGCTAACGCGTCGACGATGCCGTACGGGAACTTCGAGCGCCCCTTCAATATCCCGTATCTCGCCGAGTCCTCCGGTGCGGTCTACGTGGCCCGGTGGTCAGCGCTGCACGTCAGGAGGCTTACGTCGGCGATCGCGGAGGCGCTCGAGAAGCCGGG
>JAUWLR010000176.1 GCA_030613615.1 Candidatus Eiseniibacteriota bacterium | reverse complement strand
GATTACGATGACGATAGGAAAGTTCCTCGACTTCATGGATAAGGTCAGGGTGTACGATCTGACGCAGCGGCTCTCGATCCACACGCCCCCGTGGCCGAGCGACATGCCGATGGGGCTCCAGTACTTCAAGAGGATCGCCGGCGCCCACATGGGTCAGGGCGCGAACGGGCAGATCGTCACGACCAGCAACCACGTCGGGACGCACATGGACGGGGAGATCCACTTCCACGCGAGCGGACGCGCCATCGGGCAGGTCCCGCTCGAGGAGTGGATCGGCCAGGGCGTCGTCGTCGACATCTCTGACGAGGTCGAGGACTACAGCCTCTACTCGCCGGAGATGATCACGAGCAAGGTGGAGGTGAAGGAGGGCGACATCCTCATCATCGACACCGGCTATCACCGGTATGCGTGGGACCAGAAGGGCTCCGACGAGATCCGCTACTTCGTCAAGCACCCGGGACCCGACCCGGAGTTCCACAAGTGGGCGCTCAAGATGAAGCTCAAGTGGATCGGCGTCGACTGTGGCAGCGCCGACCATCCGATGAACACCATCATCAAGGACTGGCACCCCGGCCTTTTCGAGAAGGCCGAGGAGAAGCTCAGAGCGGACTACGGAAAGGGCTGGGACGAGATGTTCCCGCCCGAGACCTACTACCAGGTGATGCACCTCAAGCTCTTCCCCCAGGGGCTCGTCCACGCGGAGAACTTGGGCGGCGAGATCGAGGAGGTCAGCAACAAGCGCTGCTGGGTCGGGTGCTTCCCGCTCAGAGGGATAGAGCTCGAGTCTTCGATGTGCCGTATAGTGGCGATGCTACCGCCGGAGTAGGCGAGGAAGGAAGGTGTCTGTGCCGATTACGACGAGCATCGATAGCAGGACGGGATTGCGCATGCACGTGGGGGCCGGAACGCTCACGCCGGACGAACTCGAGAGTGCGCTCAAGGACGCCTACCGTCAGCCGGACTACAGGCCCGAGGCGAACTCGCTGTGCGACCTCCGCGAGGCGCGTGTTGAGGCGTTCACGGGCACAGAGGTCCGGCGCGTCGTCGACACTGTGCTGAAGCACCGCGGGGCGCCGCCCGGAACCCGCACGGCCATAGTGGTCGGGCGCGACCTGGTCTACGGGCTGGCACGGATGTTCTCGCAGCAGCTGGAGGCCGAGTCGCCCTCGGACGTCAGGGTGTTCCGCGACATGGACGAGGCGATGGCGTGGCTGGAGGGGGAGCCTCCGGAGTAGACGAGGAAGCGAGGTGCCTGTGCCGATTACGACGAGCATCGACACTGAGACAGGTCTCCGCACGCACGTGCTGATCGGAGCCGTGCCTCTGGAGGAACTCAAAGACGCTCTACGGGAGGTCTACGAGCGGCCCGACTTCCGGCCCGAGGCGGATACGCTGTGTGACCTGTGTCAGGCCGACCTCGGGCAGTTCTCGCACGCCGCCGTCAAGGGCATTGTCGACTACGTAGCGAAGCATCGTGGAGCACCACCAGGAGCCCGCACGGCCGTTGTCGTCGGCCGTGACTTGGGCTTCGGTCTCGCGAGGATGTATGAGCAGATGCTTATGGCCTCGACGAATCTCAGGGTCAGGGTGTTCCGCGGCATGGATGAGGCCATGGCGTGGCTCGAAGGCGACGAGAAGGGGTAACGCATGCCCATCGCGCACGAGTTCGACTACATGAAGCCCGGGACCATCGAGGAAGCCGTCGCCATCCTCGCCGAGCGCGGTGACGGCGCGCAGATCCTGGCCGGCGGCACCGACGTGGTCGCTCTCCTCAGAGACGGAGCCATCGCACCCGAGGTGGTCGTCGACATCAAGGGGATCGACGGTCTTGCGGACATCCGGCCCGCCGGCGACAGGCTCTTCATCGGGACGCTCGTGACGTTCACCGACCTCATCGAATCCGAGCTCATCAGGGAGAGCTTCCCCCTCTTCTACGAGATGGCCGTGAAGGTCGCGTCAAAGGGCATCAGGAACCGTGCGACGGTCGTCGGTAACATCTGTTCGGCGGTGCCGTCGTGCGACGCGGGCCCGGTGCTTCTGGTCTACGACGCGCAGGTGCTCATTCTGGGACCGGGCGGTGAGAGGACCGTGCACATCGACGAGTGGTTCACCGGACCCAAGAAGACCGACCTTCAGTCGGGCGAGCTTGTGATCGGGCTCGAGATGTCCTCTTCGGCACAGGCCTGCGGCGGGAGCTACGTCAAGCTGGGGCGCTACCGCGGCGAGGACCTCGCGCAGGCGAGCGTCGCGGTTCTCGTCAGTCCCGACTACGAGTATCGCGTGGCGTTCGGGGCCGTGGGGCCGACTCCCGTGCGGGCGAGGAAGCTCGAGGCGGCCATCAAGGGTGAAGAGCCAACGGATGAGATGCTCGAAGTCGCGAGGAAGTTCATCGAGCGCGCGACCTCGCCCATCACCGACATCCGGGCGACCGCGGAGTACCGCACGCACATGCTGGAAGTGATGCTCGAGCGCGGGATCCGGGCGGCCGTGGCGCGGCTGAACGGCGGCGGGCCCGAGTACGGAACGCGGCACATCTAGGAGCGAGCGAGGGACCCGCGAGGGCAAGCGAGCCACACGCGGGGTGGACGCGACACACCCGGGAGCTCAACGTGAAGCACAGCATCACGCTCAATGTGAACGGCGAGGAGTGGGACGTCGATGTCGCGCCGAACGAGACGCTCCTCGAGGTCCTCAGAGAGAAGATCGGCATCAAGAGCCCCAAGGTCGGCTGCGAGCGCGGTGACTGCGGTGCGTGCACGGTGATCCTGGACGGGAAGACCGTCCGGAGCTGTCTTGTGCTCGCGGTGGAGGCGGACGGACGCGGCGTGCTCACCGTGGAGGCGTTGTCGAAGGACGGACCGAACGAGCTGCAGCAGGCGTTCATCGACAGGAACTCCTTCCAGTGCGGGTTCTGCGCGCCGGGCGTCGTGCTCGCGGTGTCCGAACTCCTGGCGACGAACACGAGCCCGACCGAGGACGAGGTGAAAGAAGCGATCGCGGGGAACCTCTGCCGGTGCACGGGCTACACGCCGATCGTTGACGCGGTGATGGAACTGACGGGAAAAGACCGGGCGTAGCCCGAATCCCCGGAGGAAGGTCCTGATGGGACGACGGCGGTGGATTCCGATGTTCCTCCTGATACTCGTTCTCAGCCTTGTCATGTACCTCCTGTCGATGACCTTCGCCGCCCACATCTCCACGGATCTCCAGGTCAAGCTGAGACTTCTCCTCATATTCAGTTTCCTGGTTGCCGCGCTCGTGCTCAGGGCGGCGCGGCCCGGGGGTGACATCACCGGTGTCGTCTACGCTCTCTTCGTCGCTTCCTCGGCGACGTTCATCAGCTGGCAGTTCAGCGGGTGGGGTACGAGGGTCCTGAACCTCACGCTGGATTCCGCCGAGGGGATCGCGGTGGCCAAGGCCTCCAGTGCTGTCCTGACCGTCGCAGTCATCCTGATTCTCATGAAGGTCGGGGGCTACGGACGCCGGACGATGTTCCTGCGCAGGGGGCGCCTCGGTCTCGGCCTTCTCATTGGCGTGCCCTCTTTCCTTGCTCTGACCGCGCTCGCGGTGTTGCAGGCCATCGATGCCGGCACCACTGTAGAGACGCTACGCCGGGTAGCTCCGTGGGTGCTCGTTTTCGTCTTCACGAATGCCTTCATGGAGGAACTCCTGTTCCGCGGTCTCTTCCTTCGGAAGCTCGAGCCAATCGTGGGAAGGTGGCGGTCGAACCTGCTGGTTGCCATTGCATTCACGGCCGCTCACATGCAGGTGGGCTACACCGACGACCTGCCCCTCTTTCTTGGGGTTCTCTTCGTCCTCGCGCTTGCGTGGGGATACGTGATGCAGAAGACTGAGAGCCTGCTCGCGCCCGTGCTCTTCCACGCGGGCGCCGACATGCTCATCATGATGGCCATCTTCTCGAGCTACGGAGTGGCGACCTAGACTGGCGCTGCGACGAGCCACGACATGCTGTGACGGACTACTGTGACAGGCTACTATGACAAGCTGTGACAGGCTACTGTGACAAGTTCAGACGTACCGTTTCCATCCGGGTCGAGGTTAGTATGATGCCCGACTTCAAGTACATAGGCCACTCGTCCACCCGCATCGACGGGCTTGAGAAGGTCACGGGCGCCGCGCAGTACGTCGACGACATCGATTTCGGGCCCGACCTCCTCCACGCGGCGATGGTCGAGAGCCCGCACGCGCACGCGCTCATCAGGGGCATCGACACGACCGAGGCAGAGGCCGTTCCGGGTGTGGTCAAGGTCGTAACGGGTGCCGACTTCCCCTACAAGTTCGGCCTCTACATGAAGGACCGCTACATCTTTGCACAGGACCGTGTCCGGTTCGTGGGCGAACAGGTCGCGGCCGTCGTCGCGCGTGATCCCAAGGTGGCGTTGCGCGCCGCTAAGCTGGTCAAGGTGGACTACGAGGAACTCGCGCCCATCTTCGACCCCGAGAAGGCGATGGGCGAGGGCGCC
>JAUWLR010000208.1 GCA_030613615.1 Candidatus Eiseniibacteriota bacterium | reverse complement strand
AGTTGTACGAGACCCAGTACGAGTCGGGCGGCTTGCTGTCATCGAGCGAACGGGGGTCGCCCAGCGTGAACGGACGACCGCCCTCGCTGATGACGAAGTCCGTTATGTCGACCATGTTGCCACCCGCGGTCCTCACCTTGTAGACCTGGTAGAAGGCCCACGTGAAATCGCCGTCGAACGCGTAGCTCCGAGCCTCGCGGAACTCGAAGGTACCGTCCGGACGGATGGTCACGTCGATGCTGACCTTGGGGAAGTAGTAATCCTTCGCCTCGGCCGGGGCCGACACGCCGGCGAGAACGGCGGCCGTCAGGACGACGGCAATGAAGATCCCTGTGAGTCTGCGCATTACTGACCTCCGATTCCCTGAGTCACGTGCGGGGCGCGCCGTTGCGGTCGGTGGCAAGGGCCCGTGAACCCGGGCACGCTAGCCGCAGCCTGGAGCGCCCGGGGCCACATCTTTCCCGCTCGCCCGAAGGTACCACGACCTGACGCGCGTTCAAGAGGCACTTTCGGCCCTTGCAGAGCGCGGCGGGCCGCGGATGGGCACCGCGGGCCGTGCTCGTTTGAATCTTGATTCGGGAGAAGCGCTGCCGTAACCTGCTTCTCATGTCAGATACGCGGAGCAAGGGCGGAAAATTCGCGGCGGCGGCCAGGAAACGCGCGTGCAGACTGGCGTGCAGGCTGGGCAGGAAGCCCCTCCTCCAGCGGCCCCTCTTCATCGTCGGCTGCGGAAGATCGGGGACGACCGTTCTGGGCGACACTCTCGCCGTCCACACATCCGTGACCTACCTGAACGAGTATCGCCAACTGTGGGCCGACGCCTATCCCGCGACGGACGTGTGGTCCGAGAGCGCGAGGAAGCGAGGGGGGCGTCTCGACCTCACCGAGTCCGTCTGCACTGCGGAGCGGAACAGGCGACTCACGATCAACTTCTACTGCGAGACCTTCGCGAGCGGCAGACCGCAGCTGGTCGAGAAGCTCCCCATCAACAACTTCCGGTTGCCCTTCATCGACGCGGTCTTCCCCGGCGCGCTCTTCGTGCACCTTCTCAGGAACGGCCTCGAGGTCGCCAGGTCGATCGAGAGGATGCCGGTGGAGAGCCACTGGTATGGGCACGACGACTACAAGTGGAGACTGCTCGAGGAGTACGCGGGGCGGCGCGACCGCTTCCGTGACCTCCCGGTCCTGTGCGACACCGTGCGTCACCGGGGTCTTCTGGAATGGAGGCTGTCCGTCGAAACGGCGGTCGAGTTTCTCGACGCACTGCCCGCGGAGCGCCACGTCAATCTCACGTACGAGGAACTCCTCGACAGGCCGGTCGAAGTCGTCCGGCGAATCGAGGAGTTCGCTGGCCTCGCTCCAAGCAAGACCGTTCACAGCTTCGCGGAGGCCAATCTCCAGAGGAGGTCTCCGAAGATCGACGTCACCCACCTGTCCGACGTCGAGGAGCGCCTCGTGGGCGACCTGATGAGACGCCTGGGTTATCTTTCCTAGCCCTTCGACGAGATCGACACATCCCTGAGCAGCAGATGCGGGTAGTGGTGGCTTCCGATGAAGCCCATCAGCCCGACCCTGGTCACCTCACTCGACAGGTCTACCAGCTGGTCCTTCAGCAGCTTGTAGATGTTGCCGGCGATCATCGTGTCCTTGACGCGGCCGACGATCTTCCCGCCCTCCACCTTGAAGCCGAACGCCACGTTCCCCGAGAAATCCCCGGCGACGAGGTTGCCCATCATGATGCCCATGATGCTGTCGACGATCACGCCGTCGCCGACCCCGGCCAGCAGCTCGGCGTAGGGCGTATCCCCCCCGGTCATCTCCCAGTTCGTGATCTCGGACGCCGGCATCTTCCCGAGGTCCTTCGTCTGAACCAGGCGCTTGAGCTTGAGCCCGTTTCCGGTAGCGGGAAGGTCCAGCTTCGCCGCCGTTCGAAGGGCGGTCAGGAAGCTCCGGAGCACGCCGTTCTCGACCAGCGTCGTCCTCTGCATGGGGACGCCCTCGTCGTCGAAGAGCGCCGAGCTGTAGCCGGGCTCCATGAGCCCATCATCGTAGAGCGACACGCGCTCGTCGAAAATGGTCTCGCCCAACTTGCCGGTCAGAGGCGATATGCCTCTGTCCACGATCGAGCCGTCCACGCCGTAGTTCATGGTCAGCATCACGTCCGCGACCGCCCTGGGTGTCAGGATCACCGTCGTGGGACCGCCCGTAACATTGACGTTCGTCCGCCCGTTTCGGAAGTCCTCGATGGTCTCGTCGACCAGCTTCGAGCCGCCCGCGTCCATCGTGGTCCCGCCGTAGTAGCCGCCGGCATCAAGCATGTTGTCGCCCTCGATCAGCCTGCCCCCGACGTAGAACTGGTAGAGCGTGCGCTCCTGTGTACTCTCGAACCCCTCGGACGTCGCAACGCTCATTGTCTGGATCCTGCGTTTCGTTCCCGACTCCGCGTTGATCTCACCCTCGTAGTCCAGGATCTTCGCAATGGCGTCCTCGGAGCGCTTCATCATCTCCTCGATGGAGAGATCCTTGACGCGCTCATCGACCAGCTTCGAGCCGGCGACGTCGGAGACACCCGCGGCGTCGGAGGCGCCTGCGAACGCGAACTTCACGGTCTCGCCGCATGCGGACGTCGCGATCGCATCGTCGACCAGACGGTCCAGCCCGTCGGCCTTCGTCGTCGTCGCGAAGCCCATGCGCCGGTCCTTGACCAGCCGCAGCGCGAATCCTGTCTCCTCCGTGTTGGAGAGGTTCTTGAGCTTTGAGGCCTCGAACTCCACCTCGGTCGCGAGGGAGTTCAGGTAGAAGACCTCACAGCGCTCGGCTCCCTTTGCCAGAGCCTTCTCGATGATCTCCCTCACGTTACTCACCTCCGATCACGACGTTCTGGATTCTGATGTGCGGCGAGCCGTCACTGACGGGCAGCGGGAACTGCCCGCTCTTGCCGCACCCGCCCGGCCCGTCGTGGATCGCAAGATCGTCGCCGAGCATGTCGATGTCCTTCAGTGTCTTGAAGACGTTCCCGGTCAGCGTCACATCGCGGACCCTCTCGGCCAGCTTGCCGTCGCGGATCATGAATGCGGTCCCCGCGGTGAACGTGAACATCTCGCCGTTGGTCTGTCCGCCGGAGGCCGTGATCGCGTAGATGCCCAGCGACGTTCCGGCGATCATGTCGTCGAAGCTCGAATCGCCGGCCTCGATGCACGTGTTGCGCATGCGGCACACGGGCGGATAGCGGTAGTCGATGCACCTGGCGCTGCCAGTGGGCCGCTCCCCCATTTTGCCGGCCGTCTCGCGGGAGTGCAGCCTGCCCGAGAGCTTGCCGTCTGTGATGAGGTACGTCTTCTCGGTCGGCAC
>JAUWLR010000120.1 GCA_030613615.1 Candidatus Eiseniibacteriota bacterium | reverse complement strand
CGGTGATGACGTCGTCGATGCGGATTTCGAGGTCGTCGACGAGTAACGGTGTAGCGATCAGAGGGGCGCCGCGCCGCGCCCGAGAGGAGTGAGATTGGCCTCGTCCGACGCCTACTACGCGGTTCTCGGTGTAGGTCGCGCCGCGTCCTCCGAGGAGATCAAGAAGGCCTACCGGGAGCGGGCGTTCAAGTACCCCCCCGACAAGAACGAGGGTGCCCCCGGGGCGGAGGAGAAGTTCAAGCAGGCGACCGAGGCCTACGAGGTCCTGTCCGACGAACAGAAGCGCACCCAGTATGACCAGTTCGGCAAGTCTGCGTTCGGCGGGGGGCCCCAGGGGGTCCAGGGCGCCGCGGGCTTCGACATGGACGACGCGTTGCGGACGTTCATGGGCGCCTTCGGCGGGGAGAACATCTTTGAGCAGCTGTTCCGCGGGGCGACGGGCGGGGGCCGGCGGGCCGTGCAACGTGGATCCGATATCAGGGTGCGGTTGAAGCTCACGCTCGAAGAGGTAGCCCGCGGGGTGACCAAGAAGCTCAAGGTCTCGCGCAACATCTCCTGCGAGACGTGCGGCGGCTCCGGGGCGAAGGCGGGAACCTCACCCACGACATGCCCCGAGTGTCACGGACGCGGACAGGTCGCACGCCAGCAGAATCTCGGCGTGTTCGGCGCCTTCCAGAGCATAGGACCCTGTGGCAGGTGTGCCGGGTCAGGCCAGATCATCGAGGAGAAGTGCGGGAGCTGCGACGGCCTCGGCGTGACGAGGGGCCGGAGCACCATCGAGGTGGAGGTTCCCGCCGGCGTATCGACCGGGAATTTCATCCCGATGCGAGGGACGGGCAACGCGGGACCTCGCGGGGGCGTGCCCGGCGACCTGATCGTTCTGATCGAGGAGATTCCTCACGACCTGTTCGATCGGCACGGCGACCACGTTCTGCTCGAACTGCCCGTGTCGCTCGACGTGGCAGTGCTGGGTGGCAGCCTCGAAGTGCCGACTCTCGACGGCAAGGCGAAACTGAAGATCCCGTCGGGGACTCCTTCGGGGACCACGCTGCGCATGAGAGGCAAGGGTATTCCGCACCTGCGGGGGAGAGGCGTGGGTGATGAGCTCATCCGCGTCGTCGTGTGGGTGCCGAGGCGCCCCTCCGCGGAAGAGAAGAAGCTCCTCAAGGAGCTTGGTAAGCAGCAGAGCTCCAGGGTTCCCGGGCCGCGCAAGCCCGGTCGCGGACGCTAGCCCGCTGACCTGCCGGAGGTGACCAGTTGGCGGAACGTCAGCTCAATGACCCGGGCACGTGGCGAATGGACACGTTCCGGGTGCCGCCCGGTTCCCTCGTGGGTCGGGCGACTGTGATTGACGGTCCCGAGGGGCACCACGCCATCGATGTCGTGCGCGTGCGTCCGGGCGACTTCGTCCGTCTGATAGACGGAGAGGGAGCCGAGGCCATCGCACGCGTCGACGCGGCCGCGCACTCGGAGGCCGCGCTCTCCATCATCGAGATACGCTCCCACGAAAGGCGAAGCGGCGTGGAGCTGACGGTCGTCCAGGCACTCCTCAAGGGCAGGGCCTTCGACGAGGTAGTCAGACGCTGCTCCGAGCTGGGCGTCAGCGAGATAGTGCCCGTGCTCACGGCGCGGACCATCGGCAGGCTCCCCGCAGGCGCGGAGGAGTCCCGGCCGGCCCGCTGGGAGGCCGTCGCGCTGGCGGCGGTCAAGCAATCTCGCGGCGTCTTCGTGCCGAGGATCGGCGCCGTCCGCGACCTCGCGACCGTCCGTGGCCAGGTGAGTGGGTACGACCGCGCCCTGGTTGCCTGGGAGGAAGAGGCGGAAGCCAGCCTGAGGGACGCGCTGGGCACACCTGCGCCCCGGCGGATTCTGCTGGTGGTGGGCCCCGAGGGTGGGCTGGCAGCCGACGAGGTCGAGGGGCTCGTGGCCGCCGGAGCGATGCCCGTGAGTGCCGGCAGACGTGTGCTCAGGGCCGATTGGGCCGCGGCGGCGGTGGCCGCGATGATATCGTACGAGGTTGGTGGACTCCTGCCGTAGCCGGCCTCAAAAAGCGTTTGACACCGCTTCCCACAAGCCGTAACCTCTATGTTCTCTACATTCTAGACCGAATCGTGCACGCGGTCGGCGCGTCCGGGCGTGAGCGCGTGGGTTTGTTCTCCTCAACTCAAGCCAGTGTGTCCGGTGCCCGGAGGGAGGTGGATATGAATGCCGGGAGTCCGTGTCAAGGATGGCGAGTCGTTTGAGCGCGCATTGCGCCGATTCAAGAAGAGATGCGAGAAGGCAGGCGTGCTCTCCGATCTTCGGAAGCACTCGCACTTCGAGAAGCCGAGCGAGCGCAAGAAGAGAAAGAGAAGCGCGGCCAAACGTAAACTCCGCAAGCTGAAGCTGAAGCAGAGCAAGCGCTAGTACGGCGCAGGTCCAGGGACAAACAATGAACCTCCTGGAGCGGCTGGAGAGCGAGATGATCAAGGCGGCCAAGGCTCGGGATTCCGAGCGATTGGGCGCCATAAGGTTCGTGCGTTCGCAGACGAAGAACCGTCAGATAGAACTCAGGCGCGAACTCAAGGACGAGGACGTCGTAGAGGTCCTCTCGAGGATCGCGAAGCAGCACAGGGAATCCATCGAGCAGTTCCAGGAGGGCGGACGGGATGAGCTCGTCGAGCACGAGCGCAGGCAGCTGTCCGTGATAGAGGAGTACCTGCCCGCACAACTTGGCGAGCAGGAGCTTCTGGAGATTCTGTCCGAGGTCATCGAGGAGACGGGCGCCGCCGGCCCCCGTGACATCGGGATGGTCATGAAGACCATCATGCCCAGGGTCAAGGGACGGGCGGACGGGAAGATCGTGAAGGGCCTGGTTCAGTCGCGGCTTACCGACGGCGACGAGGACTAGTTCGCATCTTGGGCGAGTTCCACTAGGGGTCACAGTGCACACGCCTTGAACAGGCGGAGGATCAATGAAGCTCAGGAAGCTGTTCGACGCAGTCATCGCGCACGGGATCTCCGTCGACCCCAGAGGGACCACGAGGGTGAAGAAGGTCCTTGAGATAGCCAGGAAGGACTACGAGGCGCTCACCGACGAGAAGAAAGAGCGCTACGACACCGAGCGGCTGACCAGCCCGTATTCCGACTCGAGGATCCTGTTCGGCGCGGACGATGTCGAGGTCGAGACTGTCATCATGGGCATCGACATGGAGGTCGGCGAACTGGTCCTTGCCGACCGGCTCCGGGAGAAGGGGCAGCCGATCGACCTCGTCTGGGCCCACCATCCCGAGGGCGTAGGCCTCGCCAATCTCAGTGGAGTGATGGCCATGCAGGCCGACATACTGAGCGGATTCGGCGTCCCCATCAACATCGCGGAGGGCCTTCTCGAGCCCCGCATCAAGGAGGTCGAGCGCAGAGTGATGCCGGGCAACCACATGCGCGCCGTCGACGCCGCCCGGCTTCTGGACATCCCGATGATCTGCACCCACACGCCGGCAGACAACTGCGTGGCCGGCCATCTTCAGGACCTCTTCGATCAGAAGAAGCCTGAGACCGTCGACGACGTCATCTGTGTGCTGCGGGAGATCCCCGAGTACGCGGAGGCCGAACTCGCGGGATCGGGTCTCAAGATCGTTGCGGGCAGCGAGAAACGCAGGTCGGGCCGCGTCTTCGTCGATATGACCGGAGGCACGAGCGGTTCCGAGAAGACGTTCGAGCGGCTCGCGAACACGTCCGACATCGGCACCATGGTCGTGATGCACATTCCCGAGAAGCACCTGGAAGAGGCAAACAAACACCACATCAACGTTGTCATCGCAGGACACATCGCCAGCGATACGCTCGGCATGAATCTCCTCCTTGACGCGGTTGAGAAGGCCGGGCAGAAGAAATTCTCGGTGATCGAGTGTTCCGGGTTCAGGCGCTACGAGCATTAGAGCCGGTGTTCCCCCGATATCCTTTATCATTGCCGCAAGCGAGTCATGAACGAACACGCTCTCGACGTTCTGGAGTACGACAAGGTCGTGACGATGCTTGTCGACAGGACGTCATTCGGACTGGGTTCTGAGAAGGCCGCACGGTTGACGCCCACCGTCGATCTTCAGTCGATCCAGGAGGATCTGCTGAGGACGAGCGAGCTCAGGAAGCTCCTCGACGACGGCGAGAAACTACCGTTCGAGGGGGCTCACGATGTACGGGATGCCCTCGCGCGGAGTGAGATGGAAGGCGCCTCCCTGTCGTGCGAGGAGCTCACGGACGTCCGCCACACACTGCTGGCCGTGGACCGGACCGGCGCGTTCCTCCGTGCGCGGCGCGAGGCGCTGGTCACGCTGTGTGCGCTTGCCGAGTCGCTCGAGCCCTTGACCCGCGTGAGCGACGCGATCGCCCGCGTCGTGGATGAGCAGTCGTTCGCCGTGCGCGACACGGCGTCGAGAGAACTGGCGAGGATCCGGCGCTCGGTCGAGAAGACGAGGTCGCGGCTGGACGAGAAGCTGCAGTCGATCCTGGCTAAGGAGCTTTCGAACGACACTATTCAGGAGGCGGCCGTTCACATCAGGAACGGACGCTACGTTCTGCCCGTCAAGCGGTCTTCCGGCGGGCGGCTCAAGGGCATAGTCCACGACCAGTCCGGCAGCGGTGCGACGCTCTTCGTCGAACCTCTGGCGACCGTCGAGCTCAACAACGAGCTGGCGGAGCTCCGGGCCGCGGAGATGAAGGAGGTCGAGCGCGTGCTCCGCGAGGTCACCGGCCTGGTGGGCGCGAAAGCCCCCTCGATCCTGCGCTCGCTTGTCATCATGGGGGAGCTGGACTACTACCGGGCGTCCGCGGTGCTGTCACGCGATCTCGACGCGTCCGCGCCCTCGTTCAACCTGGACGGGCGACTGCATATCAGGGAGGGACGGCACCCGGTGCTGCTCGAGACGGCGCGGCGGAGCGGTGGGAAGGTGGTGCCGCTGAACCTCGACCTCGGGACGGACGCGACAACGGTGGTCATCTCGGGGCCGAACGCCGGCGGCAAGACCGTGACACTGAAGACCGTCGGGCTCCTGACGTTGATGGCCCAGTCGGGCCTGCACGTGCCGGCCGGAGCCGACACCGAACTCTCCGTGTTCCGCGACGTCTACGCGGACATCGGTGACGAGCAGTCGATCGAGCAGAGCCTCTCGACCTTCTCGTCGCACGTCAGGGTCATCGGAGAGATCCTGGGTGAAGCGCGACACGACACGCTCGTTCTTATCGACGAGATGGGAGCCGGCACCGACCCGGACGAGGGCGCGAGCCTGGCCATAGCGATACTGGAGGAGCTGACCAGGCGCGGTGCGCCCACAATCGCGACGACGCACCTGGGATCGGTGAAGAACCACGTGCACAACACCGACGGCATGGAGAACGCCTCGATGGCGTTCGAACCCGAGACTCTGGAGCCGAGCTTCAGGTTCGTTCCGGGGATCCCGGGTGCGAGCCACGCCCTGTCGATAGCGGAGACGCTCGGGTTGCCGGACGGGGTGCTCAGGCGGGCCAGAGATCTCAGGGACGAGGACTCCGCCGGTATCGACGAACTTCTGGCCGACCTCACGGAGCGCGAGCGGAAGCTCGACGCTCTCGTCGAGGAGGCCGAGCGGGAGCGGAACAGGGCAGCGCTGGCCAGGGAGGAATGCGAGAGGCGGCTCGAGGGCGTCCGCGACGAGCGGAAGAAACTGAAGGCTATTGCCCTCGCGGAGGCGCGGGAGACACTCGATAGAGCTCAGTCGCTGGTCGAAGAGACCGTCAAGGAGATCAAGGCGCGGGAGGCCGCCCGCGACACCATCAAGAAGGCCCGCAAGAAACTGCGCGAACGCCGGGCCGAAGTTGAGCGGCAGATAGATGTGGAGGTGCGCGAGGTGAGGCCTGAGACCGGCCGGCCGGTGCGCGATTTCGTGCCCGGCATGGCCGTCCGCGTGGCCAGTCTCGGCAGAGAGGGCAAGCTCATCGATCTGCCCGACGGCAAGAGGAGGGTGCGCGTTCGGATCAGGAACGCGACGGTGGAGGTGGGCAGAGACGACCTCTTCGAGGTCGACAGTCCGGAGCCCCGGACGGGACCCAGGGTCGAGGTTTCCCTGGACGTGGATGTGTCCGAGAGTCCGTCAACGGAGCTGCACCTGCGCGGAGCGCCGACCGACGAGGTGCGCGCCGCGATCGAGCTGTTCGTCAGCAGGGCTCTGATGCAGCGGATCCTGTCGATCCGCATTGTCCACGGCAAGGGAACGGGGGCGCTCAGGACCGAGACACACGCCGTGCTTCGGACCATGCCCTCGGTCAAGTCCTTCAGGCTCGGCCGCTGGGGCGAAGGGGACACGGGAGTTACGATCGTGGAGCTCAAATAGCTGAAGCCACCCGCCGCGGCGCGCTCACATCGCGCGACGGCCGATGCGACGCGAGGTACGACTGGTGCGCAGGATACCCGAGCAGCTCATCGAGGACATCAAGGCGGCGAACGACATCGTCGACGTGATATCCGAGCGCATTCGGACGAAGAAGGCCGGCAGGAACTACAAGGCCGTCTGTCCGTTTCACGACGAGAAGACCCCGTCCTTCAACATCAACCCCGAGCGGCAGATCTACCATTGCTTCGGGTGCGGGGTCGGCGGGAATGTCATAACGTTCCTGATGGAGTACGAGAAGATAGGGTTCATTGATGCCGTTCGCGAGCTGGCCCAGCGCGCGGGCATCTCCATCCCCGAGGGCGACGGCGGAGCGGGCAAGAGTGAGGATCCGGTCTACGCGGCGAACGCGATGGCGCTTCGCTACTTCCGGGAGTGCCTCGCCGGTCCCGAGGGCGGCGCCGCACGACGCTACTGGCATGGGCGCGGCATAAGCGACGAGATGACCGAGTTGTTCCAGATCGGGTGCGCGAAGCCGGGTTGGGACGGGCTGCTCAAGAGGGCCCAGAAGGAGGGAGTGCCGCCGTCTGTGCTCGAGGAGGCGGGTCTCGTGATCGAGAGGGACAAGGGCGGCTACTACGACCGATTCAGAGACCGCCTCGTGTTCCCTCTGCTCTGGAGCGGCGGC
>JAUWLR010000042.1 GCA_030613615.1 Candidatus Eiseniibacteriota bacterium | reverse complement strand
GACGTCCATGCCGGCCGCTATCCCCGCCTCCACGTACGCGAACCCGTCCGCGAGCGTGAACGCGAGTTCCTGCAGCGCGGTGGACCCGGCCTCGCGGATGTGATAGCCGCTGATGGAGATGGTGTTCCACTGCGGCACGTGCTCGGCACAGTAGGCCATGATGTCGGTGATGATGCGCATCGAGGGATTCGGCGGGAAGATCCACGTCTTCTGAGCGATGTACTCCTTCAGAAGGTCGTTCTGGAGAGTCCCCCGGAGCGCCTCGGACGGCACGCCCTGCTTCTCGCCCACGCAGATGTACATCGCGAGCAGCACCGCCGCCGGAGCGTTGATGGTCATCGACGTGCTGACCTTGTCGAGCGGGATGCCGTCGAACAGGGTCTCCATGTCCCGGAGCGAGTCGATGGCCACGCCGCACACTCCGACTTCGCCCTCGGCGCGCTCGTGGTCCGAGTCGTACCCCATGATGGTCGGGAGGTCGAACGCTACCGACAGACCCGTCTGACCATGGGCGAGCAGAAACTTATTGCGGCGGTTCGAATCCTCCGGCGTGCCGAAGCCGGAGAACTGCCGCATCGTCCACAGACGCCCACGGTACATGTTGCTCCGCACGCCGCGCGTGTAGGGGAATTCGCCCGGGAAGCCGAGGTCGCGCTCGTAGTCCAGATCGGCGATGTCGTCGGGCGTGTAGAGGAGGTCCACCTCCTCGCCCGAGACGGAGGTGAAGAGAGCGTCGCGCTGCCTGGCGGACGAGGACACCTTCTCTTTCCAGGCCCTCCCGGCGCCCTTCACCGTCGCCCTATTCTTCTCAGCATCAGTCATCACTGCCTCCGATGAGCGCGAGCACCTGCGCCCGCATCTGCCCAGAGGTGAAGTGTATCGTCGACATGGCGCCCGACGGGCAGGCCGCCCCGCAGGTCCCACACCCCTTGCACAGCGCCTCGTTGACGCGTGAGACCTTGTCCTTCTCGTCGTATGTGATGGCCTCGTACGGACAAACGCTCACGCAGATCCGGCAGCCCGAGCAGCGGTCCTCATCAACCACGGCCGATATGGCCTCGAGCCTCACGGTACCGCGCGACATCGGGATGATGGCCGACGCGGCCGCGCCCTTGGCCTGAGCTACGGTGTCCGGGATGTCCTTCGGTCCCTGGCAGCAGCCGGCGAGGAACACGCCGTCTATCGCCGTGTCCACGGGCCTGAGCTTCGGGTGCGCTTCCATCAGGAACCGGTCGGAGGACTTGGAGAGCTTGAGCACATTCGCAATAGGGTCCGTGTCCTTCCGGGCGATGAGCCCGGCGGCCAGCACGACCAGGTCGGCCTCGACCTCCATCGGCTCTCCGACCAGGGTGTCCTCTCCCGTGACCACCAACCGCTCGCCGCGTTTGTAGATCTCGGAGACGCTGCCACGCCTGTAGATGACGTTCTCGTTCCGGACGCGGTCGTAGAACTCCTCGTAGCCCTTCCCGAACGCTCTCACGTCCATGTAGAAGACGGTGATGTTGGCGTCCGGCAGCTTCTCACGCACGAGGTGCGCCTGCTTCGCCGTGAACATGCAGCAGACCCGAGAGCAGTACTCGTTGCCGATGGACTGGTCGCGCGACCCCACGCACTTGATGAAGACGACGTCCTTGGGTTCCTTCCCGCCGATCTCGATCTTCCCCTCGGTCGGGCCCGACGCGGAGCAAAGCCGCTCCATCTCAAGACCCGTGATGACGTTGTCGTAGATCCCGTACCCGAGTTCCGGCTTGATGTTGGGATCGAACTCGTCGAAGCCGGTCGCGACAATGATGGTCCCGACCGAAAGCTCGACGATCTCGTCCTCCATCGTGTAGTCGATGGCGTTCAGGGTGCAGACCTTCTCGCACACGCCGCATTTCCCATCCTTGAGAAACCAGGTGCAGTGCTCGCGGTCGATGACCGGCTCGCTCGGCACGGCCTGAGGGAACGGCGTGTAAATGGCCTTCCGCATCGCGAATCCCTCGTCGAATTCGGACGGAACCTTCACCGGGCACTTCGCAATGCAGTCGCCGCAGCTGTTGCACAGGTGCCGGTCGACGCTCGTCGCCCTCTTCCGGACCGTGACCGTGAAGTTGCCGACGTAACCGGTAATGTTCTCGACCTCCGAGTAGACCATGAGGTCGATGTTCGGATGTCTTCCTACGTCGACCATTTTCGGCGTCAGGATGCACGCCGAGCAGTCCAGCGTCGGGAACGTCTTGTCGAGCTGCGCCATGCGCCCGCCGATCGAGGGTTCCTTCTCGACCAGATGCACTTTGTATCCGGCATCCGCGATGTCGAGCGCCGCCTGGATCCCCGCGATTCCGCCGCCGATGATCAGGGCCGTTGGCTCAACCTCGATCTCACGCTCGGTGAGACCCTCGAGGTAGGACGCCCTCGCCACGGCGGAACGCACCAGGTCGATGGCCTTCTCGGTTGCCTCTTCTTTGTCATCGTGAATCCACGAGCAGTGCTCGCGTATGTTCGCCATGTCGAACATGTAGGGATTCACGCCGGCGGAAGCCACCGCGGCGCGGAACGTCGGCTCGTGCATTCTCGGCGAGCACGCCGCAACGACGACGCCCGTGAGACCGTGCTCCTTGATGTCCGCGCAGATGAGACTCTGCCCCGGGTCGGAGCACATGTAGCGGTAGGTCTTGGCGATTGCGACGCCGGGGAGCGCCGCGGCAGCCTCGGCCACCTTCTCGACATCGACGGTGTGTGAGATGTTGATGCCGCAGTGACAGACGTAGACGCCGAGTCTCTGCTCGCCCGATGTGCTCTTCTCGGCCACGCGTTTCCTCCGGTTCGTGCCCTCTGAAAGCTAGGCTTAAGCGCGCGCCTCCGCTATCTTCTCCTTGAGCGCCGGGACGATCTTGAACAGGTCTCCGACGATGCCGTAGTCGGCCTCTGAGAAGATGGGGGCCTTGGGGTCCTTGTTTATGGCGACGATGGTCTCGGCCGCCTTCATTCCGCTCATGTGCTGGAACTGCCCGCTGATGCCGATCGCGACGTAGAGCTTCGGCTTGACGGTCTTGCCCGAAGACCCGACCTGTCGGTCCTTCGGAAGCCACCCGGCATCAACGACGGGCCGCGAGCAACCGACGACCCCGCCCAGAAGCTCCGCGAGCTCCTCGACGAGCACCATGTTCTCTTCCTCCTTGATGCCGCGACCGATCGCAACGATGACGTCGGACTTGGTGATATCGACGTCACCGACGGCGGCCTCGACGTACTCGACAAACCTGCGAATGGCGGGCTCGTCCGGCACGGCGGTGTCAAGCTCGGTCACCGAGCCCGACCGCGTGCCATCCTCAACCGGGAAGGCCGCCGCGCGCATGGTCACGAGAGCGGTCGCCGCATCGCGGAAGCTCACGCGCGCGTCGATCTTGCCCTCGTATATCTGCCTGGTGACGGAAACGGCGCCCCCGTCCAGAACGACGTCGATGCAATCGCTCGCGAGCGGGAGCCCGAGGTCGACCGCGAGACTCGGCGCCAGATCGACGCCGAACGCGGTGTTGCCAATCATGACGAGCGAAGGCTCGCGCGACTTCACTGTCGCAGCTATGACCGGCTGGTAGACAGCCGAGTTGAAGTTGGTGAGGTTGCCATGATCGACGACGAGCACCTCGTCCGCGTAGCTCACAAGTCTGCTCGCCATCTCCCCGACACCCGCGCCCAGCAGCAGTGCGGTCACCGCCCCGCCCGACGCCTCGGCCAACGCTCCGGCCTTGCCCAGCATCTCGAAAGTGACGTCCCTGAGCTCGCCGCCTCTGTGTTCCGCAAGAACAAGAATCTCGTTCATCTAGACGAACCCTTTCTCTTTCAGAATGTCGGCGAGTTTCCCGGACGCCTCAGGCGGCGTTCCCTCTAGGATCTCCGCACCCTCGCCCGCAGGCGGGAAGGTCAGCTCCTCGAGCACGGTCCCGGACCCGGCGACACCTGCGGACGACGCATCGAGACCCAGGTCTCCCGCGCTCTTCAGTTCAATCTCCCGCCTTGATGCCTTGGCGATGCCCATGATCGACGCGTAGCGCGGCTCGTTGATGCCCGTCTGGATGCCCAGAACGCACGGCAGCTTGATCGTCAACTTCTCAACAAGCCCGCCCTCGAGCTCGCGCCCGACCGTCACCTCGCCGTCACCAGCCTCGACCTCCGTGACGTATGTCGCGTGCGGGAGGCCCAGAAGCTCCGCGAGAGCGACGCCGACCTGTGTGGCGCCGTCGTCCGAGGCCATGCAACCCGTGAGGACCAGGTCGTAATCGGCGTCCTTGAGAGCCGCCGCAAGCGCCGTGGCGGTCGCGATGGGGTCGCCGCCGTCGAACGCGGGATCGGCGACTCGGACCGCTGTCGCCGCGCCCTTGGCCATGCTCATCCGGAGGACCTCTTCCGACGACTCGTGGCCCAGAGTCAAAACGGTGATGTCACCGTCGTGCTCCTCCGTGAGGAGAAGCGCTTCCTCGAGGGCGTAGTTGTCTGACTCGTTTATCTGAAGAGCCAGGCCCTCCTCGACGATGCCCTTTCCGCCCGCCGCGATCCTAAGATCGGCCTCGGCCGTTTCGGGCACCTGCTTTACACAGACAACAATGTTCATTTCTTGGTCTCTCTCCATTGCTTCGGTTGCGTGCCTGAGGGAGATCTCCATCGTGCGCGGCCGTGCCACCCGGGACCGCCGTGCCGTGCAGGCTAAGCTACAGCGCCATCGCCGCCAGTTCGGCGAGATCGATGATCTCTATCTTCCCCTCGTTACCGCTGGTCTTGACCGCGTCTTCCAGTGTCATGAGACAGAACGGGCAGGCGGTGACGAGGTAGTCGGCGCCGAGCGCGACCGCGTCCTTGACGCGCGTCTCCGCCAGCCGCTCTCCACGCTCCTCCGTCGCCTCCAGCCACATCCGGCCGCCGCCGCCCTCGCAGCAGAGCGCCCGCTCGCGCGAGCGGTCCATCTCCTCGAACGTCACGCCCGGGATCCGCTCGAGCACCTCGCGCGGCTCGTCGTAGATACCGTTGTGCTTGCCGAGGAAGCACGCGTCGTGGAAGGTCACCTTCTTCTCGACCTTGCCTCTGAGCGTCAGCTTCCCGTCCTTCATGAGTGAGGCGAGAAACTGCGAGTAGTGGACGACATCGCTCGCAAGCCCACCGTACTCGTTCTTGAACGTGTTCATGCAGTGCGGGGACCCCGTGACGATCGTGCCGATCTCGTGGCCGCCGAACGCTTCCCGGTTCCCCTCGACCAGCATCTCGAAGAGACCTTCCTCCCCCATCCGTCTGATCTCGTTCCCGCAGCACGACTCGCTGGTTCCCAGCGTCGAGTACTCGACGCCGGCGGCGTCGAAGAGCGCCACCAGTGCCTTCGCGATGGACTGCGCTCTGGGGTCGTAGGCCGGTGTGCAACCGACGTAGAACAGAAGCGGCACGGCCTCGCCCTCCGCGGCAACGGGCACGTCGAGCTCTTCAGCCCACTCCGTGCGCTTGTCGCGTATCCGCCCCCACGGGTTCCCGTGCTTGAACGTGCTCTCGAGCGCGTCCCGGATCGTGGGCTCGATCCGCCCCTTCTCAATGGCCGCCGAGCGAAGACCGATGATGAGTTCCATCGGCTTGACGCCCTTCGGACAACGCTCCGTGCAGTTCGAGCACGTCGTGCAGTTCCACGCCTCCGGACGCCCCTTGGCATCCGTTGGGCCGACGCCGGTCATCCCGTCGTACACGACCCTGCGCACGTTCAGATGCGTCCGCATGGAAACGGGACAGCCGGCCGTGCAGCGTCCGCACTGGATGCACCCGAGGAGTTCGTACTTCTCCTGCAGCGAAACAGCCATGCTAGTCTCTTCTCCCGTCTGGCCTGCTCGGGGCGCCGGCTCACACCACGCACGTGGCTCGCGCCGTGCCCGTGGTCGCCCGTGCACGTGGCTCGCACCATGCCCGTGGCTCGCGCCATGCGCGCGCCGCGCGCCCGTCTGTAAACCCCGCATCTCGCCGCGGCCTACCTCAGCGCGTTGCGGGCGATCACGATCTTCTGAACCTGGCTCGTGCCCTCGTAGATCTCGATGATCTTGGCGTCGCGGTACATCCGTTCGACCGGATACTCCTTCGAGTAGCCGTTCCCACCGTGTATCTGGACGGCCATGCGCGTCACGGCCACCACGGTCTCCGCGGCGAAGTACTTCGCGATCGCCGCCTCGCGGGTGAATCTCTTGGCGCCCGCGTCCTTCATCGACCCGGCCCGATAGACGAGCAGCCTGGCCGCGTCGGTCTGCGCGGACATCTGGGCGATCATGTCCTGGATCATCTGAAACTCGGCGATGGGCTTCCCGAACTGGACGCGCTCCTTGGCGTACTTGATGGAGGCGTCGAGGGCGCCCTGCGATATGCCGACGCCCTGGGCGCCGATGTCGATGCGGGAGACGTCAAGCGTATGCATCACGATCTTGAAGCCACCGCCCTCCTCTCCGAGGAGGTTCTCCTTCGGGACAATGCACTCGTCCATGATGAGTTCACAGTTGCCGGTCGCGCGTATACCCATGAGATTCTCGTGCTTGCCGACGCTGAAGCCCTCGAAGTCCTTCTCGACGACGAACGCGCTCATGCCCTTGTGGCGCTGCTCGGGGTCGGTGTACGCGAAGATGACGAACGTCCCAGCCTCCGTCCCGTTCGTGATCCAAGCTTTGGTCCCGTTCAGCACGTAGTGGTCGCCCTTGTCGACGGCCGTCGTCTCCATCCCCGCGGGGTCGGAACCCGCGTTCGCCTCCGTGATGCCGATGGCGCCGCACTTCTTCCCCGAACAGAGGTCGGGCAGGTACTTCTTGCGCAGCTCCTCGGTTCCAAAGTGATAGATGGGATAGGCGCACAGTGAGTTGTTGACCGCGGTGATGACGCCGTGCGAGGCGCACACGCGGGAGATCTCCTCGCAGATGATGGCGAGGGTCGTGAAGTCCATGCCCGCACCACCGTACTTCTCCGGAATGACGACGCCCATGAGTCCAAGCCCGGCCATCTTCTTGAGAGTGGCCGTCGGGAACTCACGGCTTTCGTCGATTTCGGCCGCGATGGGCTCGAGCTCTTTCTCCGCGAATTCCCGCACCATGTCGCGGACCATCTTCTGATCCTGGGTGAGTGCGAAGTCCATGCAGTCTGCTCCCTTCCGAAACGCGTGGTCTGTCAGTTCTCCCTTGACGCTCTTCCGTCCATGCGGTCTAGCACTTCCCTGGCAACCTGATAGGGGGACCTGTGCCCCCTGGTTACGTCTCCGATCATCGAATCGAGCCCGGATTCGCCACCGAGTCGCTCGTAGAGCTCCCGCTCGAGCGAGTCGACTATGATGCCACGAACCTGGGACTTGAAGTGGTCACGCCTGCGCTCCTGAAGGAGCTTGTGCTCGGTCAAGAACGCCCTGTGCTCGTCGATTGTCGCGGCGATCTCAGCTATCCCCTCGCCGGTCGTCGCGATGGACCTGAGCACCGGCGGCATCCACCCGAGCGACGGGTCTCTGAGCACCAGCATCGATCCGATCTCCGCCATCGTCATGTCGGCGCCGTCCCTGTCCGCCTTGTTGACGACGAAGATCTCGCCGATCTCCATGAGCCCCGCCTTCATCGCCTGGATGCTGTCACCGGACTCGGGCACGAGCACTATTACCGTTGTGTCGGCGGCCTCGGCGATGTCCAGCTCCGACTGCCCGACACCGACGGTCTCGAAGATCACATAGTCGAATCCCGCCGCGTCCATCGCGGCCGCGACACTCGACGCCGAGCGGGACAGCCCGCCCAGCCCGCCGCGGGTCGCCATGCTGCGAATGAAGACGCCTTCCCGGGTGCTCAGCCGCTGCATCCGAATGCGGTCGCCCAGAAGGGCGCCACCGGTGAAGGGGCTGGTCGGGTCGACGGCGATGATCCCGACGGTATGGCCCGCGTCGAGAAGATGCTCGGTCAGGCCGTCCACGAGCGTGCTCTTCCCCGCACCGGGCGGCCCTGAGATCCCTATCCGGTAGGACCTGCCGATGTCCGGATAGACGGCATCGAGGAGCTCCAGACCTCGCGCGTCCTCGTTCTCTATCCAGGAAATGGCCCGCGCCAGCGCGAGCGCGTCGCCCTTCTTCAGTCTCTCGACCAACTCCGGAACACGTGCGCTCCTCAATGCTCCCCCATGTCGCCTGATGTCGGGCGCCCTCTAGAACTCGATGCCCTCTCGCGCCTCGACCCCGGCGTCGTAGTGATGCTTGATGTTCAGCACCTCGCTGACGAGATCCGCTACCCTCACGATATCCGGGTGAGCGGAGCGGCCTGTCAGAACGAGCTCAACGTGCGGGGGTCTCGTCTCGATAAGAGAAAGAACGTCCTCGATACGTATCAGCCCGAAGTCGAGCGCGACGTTGACTTCATCAAGGATGACCATGTCGTAGTCGCCGCTTACGACGGCCGCGCGGGCCTTCTCGAGACCCTGGGCGGCGAGGTCGATGTCGACCTGCGCCGGGTTCTTCTTGTCGACGAACTCATCGCGGCCGGACTGCTCGATGACGAAACCCTGGATCTTCGCCGCGGACGTCAGCTCGCCGTAGTTCGAGCTGCCCTTCATGAACTGCAGCATATAGACGGAGAGACCGTGTCCGACAGCGCGGAGGGCCAGTCCGAGCGCGGCGGTCGTCTTGCCCTTCCCGTCTCCGGTGTAGACCTGTACGGTACCACGCCTCTCGGGCACTGGCGCCTCCGGGGATTCACGAACGTCGACTGTACGTAGCCCGACGATTCGACGCTTGAGCCTCGAATCTCGAATTGCGCGGGCGTCGGCGGGCGCCCGCGCAGGCTGGAACTGCCAAATCCGGCAAATGTTAGCATGCAGGGGGGCCTAGCGTCAAGAACGGTTCAGCGAGCACGCTCCAGGTTCATGGCCTCCGGGCGCCGAGATCGTTCCCTGGGCACCCCCGGCGACGGGCGCGGAGACGCCACCGGATGCCCCGAGCGGGAGGCGCCGCCCGATGCCCCGGATCCGGACTGACCCTGCGTTCAGCGACTCGAGCTGCGCTAACACGGAGCAACCCGACTGGTCCTCAGATTGTCCTTGACGACCTATCCCATAGTTGGTAGAATTCCCTTGTTCCCGACATTCACTTGGTCTGCCGTTCTTCTTGGCGGACCGTCACGTACAATAGGAGGTGAAGGAATGAGGAACCTGCTAATTGTTGTGCTGGTTCTGGCCGTCGCCGTCTCTGCCGGTGCGCGGAGCATCGCGGACTCGTACGTCGAGCTCCTCGAGCCTCTGTCGGTCAGCCCCGGCGAGACGTACACGTTCACGTTCGGTGTCTACAACGCGTCGCTGGATACCGAGTGGATCACCGATGTGCTCATCACTGTCCCCGACGGCTGGGTCATTGATGAGGGTTCGATGTCGTACGTCCCGATCGTCGAGGACCCCATCCGTCCGAGCTGGGACATGATGGTCCCGGACGGCCCGACGGCCATGTGGCTCTACAACGAGGGCGGCTAGGGCGAACTCTACGGCGACGAGTACACGACGGTCTCGGTCGACATCGCGGTCGCCGCACAGCTCTACGGCATCCCGATCTTCTGGTGCCTGAAGGGTGACATCTGGGGCGACCCGCCGCACGAGGTCTGCGGCTGCATCGAGTTCGAGGTGTCGCCGGTCGAGGAGCAGTCCTGGACCAGCATCAAGGCGCTTTACCGCTAGGGCGGAGCGCGAGAAGCTTTCTGAAAGGGCGGTGACGTAAGTCACCGCCCTTCTCTTTGCCGGCCTGGCACCCGGGTCCCGTAGAAGTGCGAGACCCACCGCGCATCCTTGACGTACTGTGCCGTTTCGTGTCCGCCCTGGTCGTGGTATAATGGGTGGCGGAGGTCGGAAATGAAGAGTGTGACCATCATGCTGTGTGGGATGCTCCTCGCGAGCGCCGCCGCCGCGGAGACGTCACCGGACACCCTGTGGGCGAGGGAGTTTGGGGGCGGTCAGTTCGAATGGGGCAGATCGGTCCAGCAAACCCAGGACGGGGGATTCATCACTGTCGGTGACACCTACTCTTACGGCACGGGTGGCTTCGACGTGTGGCTCATCAAGACCGACGGAGGCGGCAACGAGACCTGGACGAAGACGTACGGTGGTATCTATGAGGATCGCGGCTACTCGGTCCGCCAGACCGCCGACGGCGGCTATGTCATCGCAGGAGTGACGGGCTCCTACGGGGCCGGCGCCTACGATGTCTGGCTGATCAAGACCGACGGGAACGGCCACGTCTCGTGGACCAGGACCTTCGGCGGAAGCGCCTGGGACTGGGGCTACTCCGTTGAGCAGACCGCGGACGGGGGCTACGTACTCGCGGGCTACACGGAGTCCTTCGGGCCGGGGCCGAGCGCTCTCTGGCTCATCCGGACCGACAGCGCGGGCGACACGTTGTGGACCAGGACCGTTGGAGGAGAGAGCTCCGACTGGGGCGAGTGTGTCCAGGTGTGCTCGGACGAGGGATACCTCGTCGCGGGAAGCACATACTCCTTCGGCGCGGGAAGCCGCGACGTCTGGCTGGTAAGAACAGACAGTGCCGGCGATACCCTGTGGACGAGGACCTTCGGCGGAGGCGCGTCCGACGCCGGGCACGCGGTCACCGAGACGGCGGACGGAGGATGTCTCCTCACCGGGTACACCAAGTCCTTCGGGGCGGGGCAGGACGATGTCTGGCTCATCCGCACCGATAGCAGTGGCGACACGCTGTGGACCCGAACATACGGAGGAGCGCAGTCCGACGGAGGCGAGTCCGTCGAGCTATGTCGCGAGGGCGGCTGCATAGTTGCCGGTCACACGAAGTCGTTCGGCGCCGGCAGTGACGACTTCTGGCTCATCAGGGCGGCCGACAACGGCGACACCCTCTGGACGAAGACACTCGGCGGAAGCGACCACGACTGGGCGAGATCGGTGCAGCAGTGCTCGGACGGTGGGTACATCGTCGCCGGCGACACATACTCGTTCACCGAGGGCGAATACGACATCTGGCTGGTCCGGCTTGCCGCCGGGACGGGCGTACAGGCGACGACCGAGCTCGGATCTGCTCTGCGCGGCCTTCGGAGCTACCCGAACCCGTTCGGTCCCTCCACCACGACTGCCACGATCGAGTTCGAGACGGTCGCACCTGGTGTTGTCACGGTGAATGTGTATGACGTCTGCGGACGAATGGTCAGAAGCGTCGTCCGCTCGGAGTTGCCCGCCCAGATGTACCGTCTCTCCTGGGACGGCACCGACGACGACGGCAGAAGGATGCCCTCCGGGACGTACTTCTGCAGAGTCGAGCTTGCCGGCGACACCGTTGCAGAGAAGATGACCTTCCTGAGATAGCCCGCGGGCGCATCGTGGAAGGCCGCGGTGTCCCCTCCGCAGCGATGCTCCCCTTTCACAAACGCAGGGGCTCCCGCGGCGTTGGCCACGGGAGCCTTCCGTTACACTTCTCGATCGCGGTGCCGCTACTTCAGCAGGATCATTTTCCTGCTGGAACTGAACTCCCCGACCGTGATGCGGTAGAAGTATATGCCGCTTCCGACGGGCTCTCCGTTGTCGTTTCTCCCCCGCCACAGCACCTCGTGAGTTCCGGCGTCCATGTCTTCATCGACCAGCGTGGCGGTTCTCCGACCGCTGACGTTGTAGACCTCGATGGTCACGTGCGCCGGCGCAGGAGTACTGTACGCAATCGTCGTCACGGGGTTGAAGGGGTTCGGACAGTTCTGCGACAGCGTGACGGCGCCGGCAACTACGTCATCGCCGGGGTCCTCGACGCCGGTCGGGACACCGAACCAGTCCACCGCATCCTGGATGAGCATCTTCCTGTCGGCCTCGCTGGTGAACTGCGACAAATCGAACGTCAGGAAGAACGACTTGTAGATGAGGTTATCGAGCCAGATACCGGCACCCAGCTCGTACGCGTATGCGTAGCCGCTGTAGGGTCCGTCCTCGAACGAGAAGGAGGCCCATGACCAGAGCTCGGGGTTCGAAACCTCGTCCCAGTACGACTCCGGGCAGAAATCATTGACGATGACGTCCGGGCTGTTGGAGTAGACGGGGAGTTCAACACCGGCATCGCCGATGGGAGAGTCGGCCCATCCGATGATGCTGCCGTGGGAGTAGTCGTACGTGTACGGACCGCCGATCCCGTCCGTCCCTGCGTGAGGCGGGACACCCACTGTCCCGTCGGGAACATACAGACCCCTCAAGTATCCCCTGAAGAATTTCTTCATCGGCCTCAAGTACCCCACCGCATGCTGGGCGTGCGCGAACTCGTCCGACGCGAGGAACAGGTTCGTGGGGCTCCCCGTTGTGCCGCTGTTGAGGAAGTCGATGAGAGCGGCCGAGAGCGTGTCTGTCTCGGCGCCCGAGCCGGTGCTGTTGGAGTAGGCGAAGATCGTGCTGTAGTTCTCCGTGAAGCGGTATGTCTCGTACTCCGCCCAGTTGTAGATATCGTAGACCACATCTGCGGCGTCCAGCGCCATGACGAACTCAGGGAACTCGATGTTCTGCCAGTCCTCGTAGCCCGGAACCGTGCCCGGATGGGCCAACAGCACTTCGACGCCGTCCGTGGGGAGCATCCGGATCGAGTAGTGCTCGGTCGGAGCACCCGCCGGCAGCGTCGCCCTGTTGCCCGCCGGCGCGCTGTCGGTCGCGGCGAAGTAGTACTGGAGTTCCCTGCTGACGGGAACCTCGGGCAGCTCGTAGTGATAGGTGTTCGGCGCCTCGAAACCCACGTGAGTCACGGCGTCCCAGCCATCGCCATAGTTGTAGTAAAGGGAGTCGGCCGACACACCCGACGCGTCGGTGATGGTTATGGATGCCTCCGGCGTCGTGTCGAACGTGTTACCTATCTCCTTCGCGTACACGAAGGCGGGCGCCTGCTCGTCGATGTCGATGGAGAAGCGGATCGCGAGCTCATTCGTGAGGAAGTTCCCGGGAGGCTCGATGCCCTGATACTGACTGCTCACGACGATCTCTCGCACGTAGCAGAGACCAATGTCGGCCGTGTCATTCTGAATGGCGACCGTCGCGCTGCGGCCCTCGTCGTGAGGAGCGTTGGTGCCGGTCTGCCCGAGCACCACGTCCTGGTACTGGAAGACCATGTCGCCGTTCTCGTGGAAGATGACCTCGAACGTCAGCGTCATCTCCTGGACGGTGCCGTGACCGAACGTGTAATCGTGCCACTCGACGACGCAGTACCGGTTCGGAGCCTCACCGAAGGTCTGGAAGTAGGTGTCGCCCGTTCCCTCGATCGCCTCGAGATCATCCCAGAGAGGGGCAACGAGCGCCGGCATCTGTGTGAAGCCCGGGATGGGATAGACGTAGTTGAAGAAGAAGCCGTCGTCGTCCCAGCCTGAGTCCGGATAGGGCTCGTACCAGCCGTTCTCGGCCAGCAGGATCTCGCCGTTCGTGTCAACGTACATGTGTGTGCGGCCTATCCCGTAGAACGGGAACGTGAACCCGAACGGGATCGGCTCCGAGAAGTTCTCGTCGCCCGCGAAGCTCGGGACACCGTACATGATCGTTGAGGCGCCCGTCTCACTGATCTCGATCCAGTCGTACACGGGGCCGCCGGGCTCGCCGCTGTCTATCCACTCGTACCCCATCTCGTCGGGACCGCCGGTCCCGTAGTGCTCCACGACCTCCGTCTCGCTCTCAAGCGAGTCGTTCGCGGGGTTCCCGTCACCGACAAGAGCGGTGGCCATGGTGACCGTGTAGACACCGAGCTCGGGCGGTAGCCACGTGTCCGTGAAGGTGACCACGTCCGTGGCACCTGGCGCGATCGCGCCCGAATGAACTACCGTACTCGTGTAGACCGTCGCCATCGACTCATCGACGATCTCGCATGTGACGTCGAAGCTCGCCGTCACCTCCGAGCCACTGAAGTTCTTGACGATTCCCGACGGCGCGATGGCCCTGTCAACGACCTCGGACAAGCCTGGCGTCCCGATCGAGACCACGCCGACGTCGGCCAGAACCGACACTGCCGTGAGAAGCACGATCACCACTGCCACTGCTGCTGCTCTCATCTGTGTTCCTCCTCGCAGTACTACTTCAGCAGAATCATCTTCCGCGCTGACGTGAATCCACCGGAGCGGATCCGATAGAAGTAGATCCCGCTTCCCACGGGCTCACCGTCGTCGTTCTTCCCGCGCCAGACGATCTGATGGGACCCCGCCGACCTGTGCTCGTCGACCAGGGTCGCGGTCCTCTGACCGCTGACGTTGTATACCTCGACGGTCACGTGTCCCGGCTCCGGGATGCTGTACGCGATCGTCGTCACAGGATTGAACGGGTTCGGGTGGTTCTGCGACAGCGAGACGACGCCTGGGATCGCCTCGTCGCCGGGGTCATCGACGCCGGTCGGGACGCCGAACCAGTCCACCGCGTCCTGGATGAGCATCCTCGCGTCCGCGCCGCTCGTGAACTGCGACAGGTCGAAGCTGATGAAGAACGACTTGTAGATGAGGTTGTCGAGCCAGATGGCCGCGCCGTTGCCGCGGGCGTACGCATGGCCGCTGATCGGGCCGTCTTCGAACGCGTACGAGTCCCAGGAACTGATCTCCGGGTTAGTCACCTCGTCCCAGTACCACTCGGGACAAGCCCTGTTGTAGATGACGTCCGGGCTGTTCGAGTGGACGGGGAGCTCGACACCGGCGGTGCCAATGGGCGAGCCGCCGAGGCCGATGATACTGCCGTCGGAGTAGTCCCAGGTGTCCGGGCCACCGATGCCGTCGGTCCCTCCGAACGGGGGTTCGGCCGGGTGGCCGAGGGGAATGTACCCACCCCTGAGGTACGCAGTGTAGAACTTCACCATCGGTTTTTCGTTCGGCCAGCCGTGCTGCGAGTACGCGAAGTCGTCCGAGGCCAAGAAGAGATTCTTGGGCTCCTCGTTGGTGCCGCTGTCCAGGTACTCCATGAGCGCCACTGAGAGCGTATCGTGGTCGGAACTACCGCTCGAGGACTTCCCGTAGACAAATATCGCGTCGTACTCATCGGAGAATCGATAGCTCTCGTACTCGAACCAGTCGTAGACGTCGTACACAACGTCTGCCGCATCCAGACCGGCCGTGAACTCCGCGAGTTCGATGCCCGACTGGTCCTGCGCGCCGCCGTAGGCCAGAAGGGTCCTGACGCCGTTCGTCGGGAGGATCCGGAAGGAGAAGACCTCCCCCGGCGCTTCGGCCGGCAACGTTCCACTGTTCGCGGCCGCAGAGCTGTCGGTCGCCTCGAAGTAGTAGCAGAGCTCCACGCCCGCGGGAATCTGCGGAAGGACGTAGTGGTAGATGTTCGGCGTCTCAAAGCTGCTATGGCTCACGGCCGCCCAGCCGTTCCCATAGTTGTAGTGGAGCAGGTCGCTCGCCAGGCCCGACGCCTCCCAGATGGTCACGGTCATCTCCGGGGTGGAATCGAACGAGTTGCCCATCTCCTCGTGCACGATGTAGGGAGGCTGATCGTCCTCTCCAAGATAGAAGCTGATGGCCAACTCGTCGTGGAGGAGATTCCCGGGCGGCTCAACCCCGATGTAGGTCATGTTCTCGATGATCTCTCTCAGGTAGCAGAGGCCGAGGTCCCCGGTGTCGTTCTGGATGGCGACGGTGGCACTCCTGCCGTCGTCGTGCGGACAGACGGTGCCCGTGTGGCCGATGCCGGTGTCCTGGTACTGGAAGACTATCTCGCCGTCCTCGTGGAGTATCATCTCAAAGGTCAGCGTGCTCGTGTCCCAGGTCCCGTAGCGGAACCTGAAATCATGCCACTCGATGACGCAGTAGCGATCGGGCTCCGTGCCGAATGTCTGGAAGTAGACATCGCCCACACCTTCATCCGCCATGAGGTCGTCCCAGTAGGCGGCAACGAGTGCGGGCATCTCGACGTAGCCGGGAATGGGATACACGTAGTTGAACATGTTCCCGTCGGATCCCCAGCCGATATTCGGATAGTGGTTGAACCAGGTGTTGTCCGCCAGTAGGATTTCGCCGTTGGTGTCGACGTACATCTCCGTGCGGTCGATCCCGTAGAAGGGGAACGAGAACCCGATGGGAAGCGGAGGCGACATGTTGTCGTCTCCGTAGAAGTACGGAGCCTCGTACGTGATGATCGGCGTCCCTGTCTCAGAGATCTCGATCCAGTCGTAAACGGGGCCCCCATCTTCACCGCTGTCGATCCACCGGTAGCTGAACGCGTCGGGGCCGCCGGTCCCGTAATGGAGCACGACCTCGGTTTCGCTCTCCATCGAGTCGTTCTCGGGAGCGGTGTCGCCTGCGAGGAACGTCGTCATCGTTATCGTGTAGTTTCCTGTCGCGGTCGGCACCCACGCATCCGTGAATGCGATGACTTCCGTGTCCTCGGGCGCCATGGTTCCGGCGTGCGTCACGGTATCCGAGTAGACGATCGCCCGGGTCTCGTCGGCTATCTCGCAGATGATGTCGAAGCTCTCCACGATCTCGGCCGTGCCGTAGTTCTGGATGGTGCCGGACGGATACGACTCCGTGTCGATCACCTGATAGGGCTCGGGCTCCTCGATGGACAGCATGCCCACATCGGTCGTCTCGTAAACGCCCCATCCGACCTTGACGTCGTCAACTCCGAAGCCGAAAACATCCTGCTGCCAGCGGATGGCGAGGTAGCAATCCTCACCGGCATAGGAACTCAGGTCATATGAGTATCTCACATACGTCGTAGTGGCCCCGGTCACGGTGTCCAGGATGTAGTCGAAATCGTTGATCGAAGCCGTCTGGGTCGAGAGCCTGACCTCGAAATCCTCGGTGCCGTACCAGGCCCTTGCGTTGAACACGAACGAGTCGCCGGCCGCCACGGAGACCTGTGGTGTGATCAGCCAGTCCTCACCGCCACTCTCGTAGCAGTCGGTGACCGCGAGCCACGCACCCGAGTGAGCGTAGTCATGCTCCAGCGCGCGCCACGTCCGTCCGTCGTTGTCGCTGTCCACGACGGTCCAGCCGGCGGGAATGGACCCGCCCTCGAATCCTTCATCAATGATCCAGTCGGCAAGGACCGGCGGTGCAGCGAGCAGCACGAGCGCCGACAACAATACTAGACCCTTCACTCTTGCCTCCTCGTCGTCCTGTCAGACAACACTGCGCCTCACTCCACCACGGCGTACGTGACATCGAGGCCAGCAGCAGGGGCAGCCGTACCAGGCTGCCCCTGCACGGCAGCCTCGATAGAGACAGATCCTACTTGTACAGCGCCTTGATGGCGGCCCAGCTGGCGTCCTCCACCGGACTGGCCTCCTGACCAACCCTGACGTCGTCGACCACCAGGGCGTAGTCGTTGTAGAACCACACTATCGCCAGATAGCAGCTCTGGCCGGCGTAAGCGCTCAGGTCGTACTCGTAACCGACGTGCGAGTCGCCGACCGTGGCGCTGCCCAGCATCACGCCGAAGTCCCCGGGCGAGTTGCCTGTAGTGGAAAGCCACACCTCGAAGTCCTCGGTTCCGTACCAGGACCTCGCGTAGAACCCGAACACGTCGCCGACGCTCAGAGCCACCTGCGGCGTGATCAGCCAGTCGTTGCCGGCGCCGGAGCTCGAATACGCCGCCACCGCTGCGACCCACTCACCCGTGTAGGCGTAGGCCGCGTTGTTGTAGGCGAACCAGTCGTCGGAGTCGCCGCCGCCGACGACGGTCCAGCCAGCGGGAATCGCTCCGCCTTCGAAACTCTCGTCGATAATCCAGTCGGCCAGAGCCACTGGCGCCGCGAAAAGCACCACTATCATGAGCATTGCAAATCTCTTCATCTAGATACTCCTCCCTCTTCCGAACGCGCGAGACCGGGTTTCAGTCCGGCCCGTCGCGCCCGTTTGGCCCTCGGCGGGGGCAGTCACGCTCGACTGCCCCCACCGGATTATCACTGCCTACTTGTACATCGCCTTAATCGTGCTCCAAGTGGCGTCTTCCACCGGAGTCGAGGCCGGCACGATGCCGATGTTATCGACATACCAGCTTCCGGCCCACAGCCCCTGGTATCTCCAGGCAACGTAGATGTGGTCGCCAGTCAGCCCCTCGATGGGGAGCACCGACGTGCCACACCCGGGATCGGGCAGATCGCAGGTGTAGTTCAGACGAAGTGTGAAGTCCGCCGGGTCGATGCCGGTGGTCGAATACAGGACCTGCATCGGATCCGTGCAGTAGCTCCACAAACCGACGTCGTGCTGGAAGCTGACCTCAATCGCAGTGGCGCCCTCGAGGTAGACGATCGGGGTGATCAGCCACTCGTCCTGCTGATCGTCGGACGCTCCGTACGTGCAGCGGGCCGTACCCTCGCCGTTGCAGACGCTGACGTCGCTCCACAACCACGTGGGCCCCGTGGGCTCACTTCCGAGGTTCAGGACAGTCCAACCCGCCGGGAGCCAGCATTCCTCGCGCTCGAAGTCCTCATAGAAGGGCATGTGATTCTGCTCTTCAGGACAGGGCTCGGGGCACGCGCACTCGACGCACGTTACTTCGAGCGTGTAGTCGCACTCGGCTCCGTTGTAGCCGTCGACGACGATGTAGTAGATCCCCGGCTCGAGGCACCCCGTCGT
>JAUWLR010000075.1 GCA_030613615.1 Candidatus Eiseniibacteriota bacterium | reverse complement strand
CTACGAGAGTGTAACGCTCGACCCCACGTTCGTCGACTCGTTCACAGTAGAGATCCCGACGTGCCTCAACTGCTGTCCATGGCTGATCTGGGGGCGGTTCTCCGACACCGCGCCGATGACCCCCGGCGAGCGCTACTTCATTGGCCAGTTCGAGGCCCATTCCATCTGCGAGCCTGTCCCGCCGCCGCCGTGCTACCCCACGCATGACATCGATGTTGGCTTCATGCTCGAAACGGGCGGGCAGTGCGAGGAGAGTTCGATGCTGCTGGATTTCTACTGCCCGGGCAACCCCGCCTCCCAAAGCACGTGGGGCACGATCAAGGCGCTCTACCGGTAGCTGTACCGCAGCAGAGTCTGTACACACAGAAGCAGAAGAGCCCGGCCATATCTGACCGGGTTCTTCGCATGCTGGCTCCGCACGTTGACCATTGACTGCACCGCTTCCGCGGCCCCTCGGTGGCAGACCTTCCCCGTCTACAAGTCCCACGACGACCGCCGGGTGGTCTTCCAGTGGGAACGGATCCCCGAGGAGCCCGAACGCGTCTACACGTCGCCTCTGCAGGAGGCCCGCCGGTACGTCCGCATCCTGGAGAACGACCCCTCCGTGACGACCCGAGCTGAGACATCGACCCGGCACAGAAATACCTTGCACTGCTATGCATAGATATGCTATGGTGGCAGCGTGGTGACAACAGCGGTCCCCCAGTGGGCAGACGCAGGCAAGGAGAGGCGCACCCGTGGACATCCAGAAAGACCTGGTGGCGGCATCGGCGACTCCGATCGTGCTGTCCCTCCTGCGACAGGGTGACAGCTACGGGTACGCCATCATCAGGAAGGTGCGGGAAGTCTCTGGAGAGCGCATCGCGTGGACCGACGGCATGCTCTACCCGGTGCTGCACCGGTTGGAGGCGGCGGGCTTCGTGAGATCGACCTGGAGAACTGCCGGCAGCGGAAGGCGGAGGAAGTACTACCGCATCACACGTCAAGGCGAGGCTGAGCTGGAGCGTCTCAAGGAGCAGTGGGATGTCGTCCACAGTGCCCTTCAGCGCCTCGCGGAACCCGGGAAGACGGGAGCGGAAGATGTTTGACCTGGAATCACAGATCCAGAAGTGGCGTCGACACGTCCAGTCAACCGGATCGCTTGGAGCTCAGGATGTGGAGGAACTGGAGTCTCACCTCCGGGACAGCCTCGACGAACTCACCGGGCGCGGCGTGAGCGTCGAGGAGGCCTTCATCGTCTCCATCCGCCGGATGGGTGACGCCGAGGCACTGGACCACGAGTTCGCCAAGGTCTCAACGGAGAGCGTCTGGCGCCACTTGCTGGTACCCGCCGCCGACGAAGACGCCCGCCGCAAGCAGCGGACAGAGATCACCGTAGTCCTCCTGCTGGCCGTCCTCGGTGGGCTCCTGGGCAAGATCCCGGCCCTCTTCGGACATCCCGTCGCGGAGGAGAGCGCCCTGATCTACGCCAGGAACGCGGGTCTCTTCGCCTTCCCGCCCGTTGCGATCTACCTCATCTGGAGACGAGCCCTCTCGCTTCGCTTCGTGGCGGTCGCGGCGGTGACGTTCTCCGTCTTCGCCCTCGCAGTGAACCTCTACCCGAGCCACCCGCCCCATCACACGCAGATCCTGGCGGTGCTGCACGTGCCCATCGCGCTTCTCCTCCTCCTCATGGCGCTGTACGCCGGAGCGGGATGGCGCAGGCCCAACCTCAGACTGGACTTCGTGCGGTTCGCCGGGGAGGTAGTCATCTACGCTGTGCTGATCGCACTGGGCGGGCTGGTCCTCGTGGGCGTCGCAGGGGCGATGTTCACGCTGGTGGGGATTGATATCACCTCACTCATCCTGAACTGGCTGGCGGTGTTCGGTGGCTTCGGCGTGGCGGTGGTAGCCGCCTACCTCGTGGAGAAGAAGAAGGTTGCGATCGAGACCATAGCGCCGGTGCTCGCTCGGATCTTCACGCCGCTCTTCGTCGTGCTGCTGCTTGGGCTCATCATCACGATGGCACTGACAGGTCAGGGGCCATCGGAGGATCGTGAACTCCTCATCATGCTCGACATCATGCTGGCTCTGGTGCTCGGTCTCGTTCTCTACACTATGAGCGCTCGGGACGCCGAGAAGCCTGCCGACTGGTGGGACGGCGTGGTTCTGGCACTGGTGATCCTGGCCCTGATCGCGGACGGGATCGCGCTCTCGGGAATCGTGGGCCGGCTGGCCGCCTACGGGTTCTCCCCCAACAAGACAGCCGCCCTCGGTGAGAACATAGCGCTCATGGGCAATCTGGTCTTGCTCGCCGGGGGGTACTTCCGCTTCCTCTCCGGGCGGTCACGCTACCAGACGGTCATCGATTGGCAGATGCGTTATCTGCCAGCCCACGCGGTCTGGGCGGCCTTCGTCGCGCTTGCGCTCCCTCCGCTCTTCGGGTTCGCGTGATGGGATCCTGTGGCGCGAGTGTCTCGAACTGCGGACTTCCGGTGGAGCGAGGATCGGCCTCGGTTTCCAATGAGAACGCCCCATCCATGACAGGTGGGGCGTTCTATGTGTGGCTCCCCACGGTGGACGTCTTTCGAACCCGCTGGGCGACCGGCCGGCCGCTCAAGGAAATCACCGATAAAGAGCTTTGATCGCTCCCCAGGATCTGACGGTCACAGGTGAGCTGCAGGGGCCGCAGCCAGGCGCATCAGCATAGGCCCCCATGGCGATCCCCGCGGGTGGATTCCAGGTCAGGCAGGGCGAGTTCTCGCAGAGCGTGTAGTCTCCGCCCTGCAGGTCGCAGAAGAGTGGATCCACGAAGATGTTCGAACGACTCGCGCCGCGGCTCGGCAGGCTGTCGCCGCCTGCGTTCTCGAAGAGGCAGTTCTGATCAAAGACGGAGCCGTCCGGCTGCCCTGAGACCGAACCCACGCAGGAGTTGAAGGCAATTATGCAGTTCGTGATAGTGCAGTTGTTCTGCGCGGAAAAGTGGGTCAGTGCGAAGTGGAAGACCCCGTAGGAAACCGAGTGGTTTGACACGATCGTGCAGTTACTGATCGACGCGTTGCTGTAGTCCAGCCAGAGCGGTGGAGAGATGTTGTCAACGAACAGGCACCCGTCGACCACCGGGCTTTCGCAGTAGGCTGTCAGCGCGCGCCCTCCGATTCCCCGGAAGACGCAGCCGAGCACCTCGTGTTCGGGGTGCCCATCCCCGTACACTTCGTTGTAGAGTGAGAGACCCTGTCCGATCCCGTTCTCGAAAATGCAGCCGCTGAGTATGGTCTGACCACTCGGTTGAATGACGACGCTGGTGCTTCCGTGGTCGAGAAAGATGCAGTCCAGCACGGAGTTGTTTCCGTAGGTGAGAAGACCCGTGCCGACGTTGTCTGTGAAGATGCAGTTGGAGACCGTTGCGGAAGTCGTCACGGAACCCATGAAGACAGCCGTGTAACCATCGACTGCGTAGCCATCGCCCCGCCGGATCGTGAACCCGTCCAGGATTCCCCGCCCGCCCACGCTGAATGCGTAATCCTCATTCTCGCAGTCGACGATCGTGACGTCCGGGCCGCCCTCCGACATGAGAGTGATGCCCCCCAGGCCGTAGATGCCGCGGTTGAGTGGACCCATGTACGTACCGGGCGCCACGAGGACGGTGTCGCCGTCGTCGGCCGCGGCCACTCCCTCTGAGATCGTCGCGAAGTCACCGCCGCCCGCAACATCGACCTCAATCACAACACAGGTCGCGGGAGCCGTGAGCAGTGCGAGGCAGGCAATCGCTGCGAGATACGTCCGTGACGACATTGCTCCTCCCCGACGAGTGTCGGCAGGGGAAGTCAACCCGGCAATCCAGTATCGCTCGATGTGACGGGTATGTCAATCGACATCCTGAGCGCACAGAGAGGCCCCAATCTCTGCAGACCAGGGCCTCTGCGTGCTGGCTCCCCGGGTTGGTGTCCCAGAGCGTGATCCTGTGGGACGTGGTAGGACTCGAGATGGTCCAGGGGCCGAAGAGGCACCTGTCGCTCAGCTTGTCCCTTGAGCCGGTCCGCTGAACAGGCGCCGCACTTGACGCAACAGGGCCGCCCCATCTGCTGTGGGGCGGCCCCGTGCCGGTATGTCAGTCTGCGGCCCTGCGGCCGCTAGCTAGACTTCGACGTCCGTCTCCGTACCCTCCGGCGGTAGGGCAACCTCGTTCCCTGACTCGTCCAGTGCCGTGGCGGCCCCGGCAGGCTGCGACGGTTTGTCGGCCTCCACCCTCGTGACGTTCTCCGCCGCGGGGCCCTTCTCGCCCTGGACGACGTCGAACTGCACGCGATCACCTTCGTTCAGCGTCTTGAACTCGTCGCCACCCTGAATCCCAGAGTGGTGCACGAAAACGTCCTTGGAACCATCCTCCGGGGTAATGAAGCCGAAGCCCTTGCCGTCATTGAACCACTTCACGATGCCGGTCGTACTCACGGTGTTCTGCCTCTCTTGGGCTCGTCGCGCATGGGTCGCCCCCGACGTCGACGATCGTCATGTCGGTGGCCGGATCGTCCGACCAATCGACTTCCTTCGTCACCGGGCCTATCCGCCCTGCAGGTGGCACCATCACCGATCGCCAGTACTGCTCCATACTGAGGGCGCCTCACATCGCCTCCGGAAAACAAAAAGGACCCGGCGTCTGCGCCTGGTCCCTCCTTGGAGTCCCCAGATATGTCGCCATTCCGACTTGGTCGCCTCTGCTAAGCTGAAGTATGGTCGCCAGAGGCATCCAGGTCAAGCCCAATCACCGGATTCGGGACTAAACCCCTGAGGACGCAGCTAGGACCCTTCCTGGGCCACGTACACGGAGCTAGACACAGCACCTGAGAAGGACCATCGCCTTCCGTTCGACGCCCTGCGGAGTAGCCAGGACACAGAGGTAGGCACCGGAGGCTACCCTAGGACATCCTAGACCTTCAAGTTCGCACTAGCTTCCCTGAGATTTCTGGGCTTGCTGCTTGTCCAACTTCTTCTTCGCATGCTTGTCCTGCTTGCTCTTCTTCTGCTTCTGACTCTTGTTCTTGTCTTTCTTGCCGCCTCTGTCTCCCACTGTGTCCGTCCTTTCTCGCAGGATGATGTCCCGCAATGGCCAACATCCCCTGCGACCTCTCGACAGCGTATCATGCCAACGCCGCCTTGTCATCGTGGGACTGTGCTGCCACAGCTCCTGCCCCGGACGGCGATGGACGATCTTGGCAGCGGCTTATCGTCGTACCGCCGCGTTGCACAGCCGCTCCCATGGGATGCTCGCGTGGTTCCTCTGAACGAAGTCCGAGACATGCACGCAGGAAGTCGAAGATCTGAATGCGCGTATCGGGCAGCTCGAGGCCGAGAAGCGGGACCTGGATGAACAGTCTATCAGTACACTCCGCATGGACACGCAGAGGCCCCAATCTTGACAGACTGACGCCTCTAGGTGCTGGCTCCCCGGGGTGGTGTCCCAGAGCGTACTTCTGTGGGACTCTGTGGGGCTTGAGATGAGAGCCGGGCCGAAGGGACACACTGGCTTCCGGTTGCTCACTCAGACATAGCATAGCAGTCGCGGCCGTTCCCAACTGGCGCAAACAGCGGGCGATGTGGGGCCAGATGAAAGCCAGGGACATGGATTGAAGCGGCTGGCACGCCTGCTGGCCGGGCGGTTCGGTTCCCGAGAGCCGGCCGCACTCTGCAATCGACGAGTTCCGCGGGCCGCTCCGAAGAGCGCCGCGCGAGGATCCTTCGCTACCGAGTCCCCCCCGCTACCACGACCCAGTTTGAGTCTGTCTCACCCACGTGCGGATTGAAGAATGAGATCTCATGGCTTCGCACGTCCGGTAGCACGCTCCCCAGGAGATCGAGGAACCGCAGCGAAGGTTCTGAGGCCGACCAGATCCCGAAGACGCCGCTCGGTCGCAGATGCTCCGAGATTCCGCCGAGGCCGCCAGCGGTGTAGAACCCGCCGTGCCGGGGTTGGAGCCATGACTCGGGAGAGTGATCGATGTCGAGGAGGATGACATCATAGCATCCCCCGTGCTCAGCGGAGGCTCCCGGGGCGACGTGCTTGAAGAAGTCGCCCTCGACGAAGGTGCACCGCGGGTCATCCAGTAGCGCGCTGGCCGTCGGAACGAGCCGGCTCAAGTGCCAGTCGATCACCGGGGTCAGGAGTTCGACGACCACCAGCCGTCGGACGCAGGCGAACTCGAGCGCCGCGGCGGTGGTGTACCCCAGTCCCAGGCCGCCGACGAGGACGTCGCACGGCTCGTCGCCCCTTCGGTCGAGGGCGAGGCTGGCCAGCGCCCGCTCGCTCGCGTTGACCGTGCTGGACATCAACATCTCGTTGTCGAGCTTCACCTCGTACACCGGCTCATCGGGTGCGGACGGGGAGCGGCGGCGGCGCAGGACCAACTCCCCCAGGGGCGTCTCTCGGCAGTCCAGCTCTTCGATTGATTTCATCATGGCTCCCTCTACGTCCGAGTGTTCCAGCCGAACCCCACTGTCGAGGACGGGGGTCTCCGTCGCGTGCCGATCGAGGCTTGAGGATCGGCGAACGGTAGGTCCGCGATCTCCACATCGGTGTTCCGATCCCGAGAGTAACGGAGGCTCCTGTCGTCTGTAAACAGGAGGACCTTCCGTCCGCGATCGTCAGGCACTCCCGGCTGGACTCGTCGAGCACCGTCAGGGACCGCAGGGAGAGGCTGGCTGGGCGAGTGGCGCTCTTAGAACTGGCTTCGAAGCGCATGGTGTCTAATCACTCGCGGGGCCTGACGTTATCGCCAGGCCCCGCTTCGCTGGCTCCTCGGGTAGGTGTCCCAGAGCGTGGTTCTGTGGGATATGGTGGGGCTGGAGATGGTCGCAGGGTCCCACGGCCACACAGGAATCAGACTCCTTCCCCATACCACCCCATCAGGCTGACGATCACACTGCCTCTCAGCTTGCCCCCGGGCTTCGGGACAGAACCGTGACCCCGAACGCGCGTCCCCGTCCGTCCGCCTGACACAGAACCACCTATGCCTGAGGCAAAGGTGGCGCCATAATCGCCCTGAGCGGGGCTCAGAGGGCCTTTGTCGACCCTATCTTGCGGCCAACCATGATCGGCAGGACCATCTCCCACTACAGGATCATCGAGAAGCTCGGCGAGGGCGGCGTGGGCGCCGTCTACAAGGCCGAGGACCTGAAGCTGGACGGTCACGTCGCACTGAAGCTCCTCCCGCTGATTGGACGCGAGACTCACGGGCACGAGCCCGCTTCCTGCACGAGGCGCAGAGGCCGCGGCCCTCAACCATCCGAACATCTGCACCATTCACGAGGTCGACGAGGCGGACGGCCAGGTCTTCCTCGCGATGGAGCACATCGAGGGCGAGAGCCTCAGGGACAGGATCGCGCGCGGTCCCGTGAGCATTGCCGATGTCATTGCCACCGCTCTCGAGGTCGGTCAGGGACTTGCTGCGGCCCATGCGCAGGGGATCGTGCACCGGGACATCAAGCCCGGGAACGTCATGCTGACATCGGACGGACGCGCCAAGGTCCTCGACTTCGGCCTCGCGCTCGCCCCGGAACGCACGCGGCTCACGATGGAAGGCAGGACCACCGGAACGGTCTCCTACATGTCGCCCGAACAGAGTCGCGGTGAAGCGGTCGACCATCGCACCGATATCTGGTCGCTCGGCGTGATCCTCTACGAGATGCTGACCGGTCAGCGGCCGTTCGCCGGGGAACACGAACGGGCCGTCATTAGATCAATCGTGAACGACGAGCCGGACCCGCCGACGGGCCTTCGGACTGGAATCCCCTTGGAACTCGAACGCGTCGTCAGGAAATCTATGGCGAAGTCCCCCGAAGAGCGCTACCAGCACTTCGAGACCAACTCAGATCAGTTCCGTGGTATGCTTCTTCACGGTTGGGTTCCTTTCCGAGAGCTTCGCTCTCTTGTGGCACTGGCCTACGGACCAATCCACGACAAGGCAAGGGGCCCGGCTGTTCCATGTGATCCGGACCCGCACTCCGCGCGGCGCGCGACCGGACGCTCGAGCAACGCGCCCCGCAATGCACCCGCACGACCGATCTTTCTCCGGAAAACCGGCCCGATGTGGTACAATGGTGCCGCTACACATTGGTGAGTGCGGCCCGAGACGCTCGACCAGATGTTCCGGACGAATTCCCCGCTCTGGCCGCAGTGCGTTCCTTCCGAAGGAGGTCGACAATGTGCACCTCCATTCATCGTGCAGCAGTACTCCTTCTCGTCGCCCTCGTCGCGCTCGGCGCGGGGAGCGACGCGATCTGTCTGGCGGCGCCGCGCGCCGGGCAGCCGTACGCGTGCGAGGAGGATCTGATCGAGGTGATGTTCGCGTGGGGATCCAAGGTGCGTCTGCGCGGCGAAAGCCTCGTCGACTTCGCGGGGAACGCGCTTCTGGGCGTCGAGCCCCGGCTTCAGTCGCTCGCCTGGTTCGAGTGGGAACGGATCTGTGACGTTCCCGAGTGGAAGCTGGACGAGCTCCAGGCCAACGGCGAGGCCAACGCGCGGAAGCCGCTCTACAACCTGAACAACATCTACCGCCTCCGGATCCCGGAAGGTCACGACGTCTGGGCGCTCTCCCTGGACCTCGAAGCCCTTCCCGGCGTCATGTCGGCGCGCCCCGTGCCCAGGCCGATGGCGCTTCCAACCCCGCCGAACTACGTGCCGTCCCAGGACTACCTCCGTCCGGCCAGCTCGACGCCGACGGGCATCAACGCCGACTACGCCTGGACGCAGTCCGGTGGCGACGGGACCGGCATCGTCGTCGTGGACCTCGAGTACAGCTGGAACTACGATCACCAGGACGTGAGCCAGGCGTCTGGCTCGCAGGTCAATACGAACGTCGCAGACCCCGAGGACGACACGCGGCACGGCACCGCGGTCATCGGCGTGCTCTGCTCCGACGACAATCCCTGGGGCACGACCGGCGTCAGCCACGGCGCCACCCTCAAGACGTGCGGCACCTACTACGGAGCGTCGCCCGTGTGGAACGTGCCGGGGGCGATCGCCAAGGCCCTCGACAACTGCTACCCGGGCGACGTCCTGCTTCTGGAGCAGCAGTGGGACCTCACCGGAAGCGACGGGTTCGTCCCTATCGAGTGGTGGACCGACACCTACCCCGACCAGACCTACAACGCCGTCTACGCCGCGATCGCGACCGCGGCGTACAACGGGTACTACGTGGTCGAGTGCGCCGGGAACGGGTCGATCGACATGGACGGGCTGAACTGGTTTCTCAACTGCGACACGTGGGCGATCATCGTGGGCGCCGGCGGAGCCTACCCCGGCGGGACCTGGAGCGAGGGCGACCTGGAGAGGTTGTCGTTCTCGAGCCACGGCGCGCGCTGCGATCTCCAGGGTTGGGGAGAGAACGTGGTGACGACGGGATACGGCGACCTCTACGACCTCGAGGGCGAGGATCTCGAGTACACGGATACCTTCGACGGCACCTCGTCCGCGGGGCCGGTCGTGGCGGGCGCCGTGGCGTGCTGCGCGAGCTGGTGGCGGACGAACGTCACCTACACCACGCCCAGTGCGCCTGCGATGCGCACCGTTCTCGGGATGAGCGGCACGTCGCAGGTCAACCCGTCAACCGGGTGGATCGGCCCGCGGCCGGATCTCCAGAAGGCGTTCCACGTCCTCGGCAACCCCGAGTGGTACGACGCGACCACCGCGCCCCTGAACGACAACGGGACCGGGCACGGTGTCGCGTGGGGTGACTACGACGGCGACGGCGACCAGGACCTCTACATCGTGAACAGCTATGGCGCGAACCACCTCTTCAGGAACGACGGCGGCGGGAGCTTCACCGACGTGTCGAGCTCTCCGATCAACAACGACGGCTACGGCAGGAGCGCCGCCTGGGCCGACTACGACAACGACGGCGACCTCGATCTCTATCTCGTGAACTACGGCTCCGGCAACCGCCTGTTCCGGAACGAGGGCGCCGGGGTCTTCACCATCGCGCCCGCAGGCGCCGCCGGGGACGTGGGACTCGGCTGCGATGCCGTCTGGGGCGACTACGACAACGACGGCTTCGTCGACCTCTACCTGGTGAACTACGCCAGCGCGAACAAGCTCTTCCACAACGAGAGCGGCGCGACGTTCACCGACGCCACCGGCACGGGTCCACTGGGCGACGGCGGGAGCGGAACCGCGAGCGCCTGGGGCGACTACGACGACGACGGCGACCTCGATCTCTACCTCGCGAACGTGAGCGGTGGGAGCAAGCTCTTTCGGAACGACGGGGTGTCGGGATTCACGAACATGACGAGCGGGGCGCTTGGGAACGACGCCTCGGGGGTGGCGTGGGGCGACCATGACAACGACGGCGACCTCGATCTCGTCGTGTCCGGCTGGGAGTACACCAAGGTGCTCAGGAACGACGGCGGCACCTTCGTGCCCCTCGCGTTCGGCCCCATCACGCGCGTCATGGGCGGGAGCCCGTCGTGGCTTGACTACGACAACGACGGCGACCTCGACCTCTACTTCGCGGCCACCTCCATTCGGGATGGAGTCTTCATGCGCAACGACGGAGGCGGCGTCTTCATCGACGCAAGCTGGGGACCGATAGCCGACCACTATTCCACCCAGGGCCAGGCGAGCGCGGACTACGACGGCGACGGCGACCTGGACGTCTACGTGATGCACGATGGGAGTCAGGAGAACAAGCTTCTTCGGAACGAGGTCGGCTCGGCGAACCACTGGCTCCACATCGACCTCGTCGGCGGTGATTCGAACCGGTCAGGAATCGGCGCTCGGGTGCGCGTGGTCGTCGGCGGGCAGTCCCAGATCCGCGAGGTGTCCGGCGGCTCCGGGCTCGGGTCGCAGGACTCGCTGACCGCCGAGTTCGGACTCGGGTCGTCGACGGTCGTGGACAGCCTGATCGTGCGCTGGCCGTCCGGGAGCGTCGACGTCTCCACGGCCATCCCGGCGGACCAGCGCATCGTGGTCACGGAGTCAGGAAGCTCGGTGGCGGACGGCGAACGGTGGGACTACCGGCTCTACGCGAACAGCCCGAACCCGTTCGGCCCGAACACGGTCGTCCGGTACGCGCTGCGCGAGCGGGCGGTCGTGAGGCTCCGCGTCTACGACGTGGCGGGGCGGCGCGTTCGGACGCTCGTGGACTCGGAGGCGCAGGCCCCGGGACCGCACGAGGCCCGCTGGGACGGGCGCGACGACGCGGGGCACGCGGCAGCGTCGGGCGTCTACTTCTACCGCCTCCAGGCCGGGCCATACACGGAGAGCCGCCGGATGGTGCTTCTCAGGTAGGAGCACGCGGCTGGCGGCGCGATGCCAGTCGGGCCGGAGCGCGACGGGAGCCCGGCAGGAACGGATCTGCGCGCGCCGGGGCGCCGAAGTGCGCGGCACCCCACGAAACGCGGGGGGCGGGGGGGCCTCCCCCGGCGCCGGCTGGGGGGGCGGGCGGGGGGGGGCGGGGGGGGCGGCCCCGCGCGGGGGGGGGGGCCCCGGGCGCCGCCCCCCCCCCGGGGGGGGGGGGGGGGCGCCCCCCGCCCCCCCCCCCGTCTCTCCTTCAGGCCTTCGCGACTCGTGTGGGACGTCCGCGCCCTGGGTGTCGGCCCCTGTGAGCAGGGGGTCTACGCTTTCGCCGCCGCCTTCTGCATCGTCTCCGACTCGAACCCGAGGACCTCGGTGTAGCCCTCCATGTCGATGAAGCCGTGGCCGCTCACGTTGAAGGCGATCACCTTCTCAACGCCTTGCTCATTGCACTTCAGGGCCTCGTCGATCGCGCAGGCGATGCTGTACGCCGACTCCGGCGCGGGGAGGAAGCCCTTGGTCCTCAGGAACATGAGCGCCCGCCCAGAAGAAGGACCTTCTCCGCCGTCTGGTGAAGAAGGTCCTCGTTCACGACAAGCGCACGATCGAGATCTGGTACGCGTTACCGAACCAGGCCTCGGTTCGTACACCGGGACATCTGGCTCCTCGGGTAGGACTCGAACCTACAACCCTCCGGTTAACAGCCGGATGCTCTACCATTGAGCTACCGAGGAGAATATTGAGCTGTGTTCAAGAAGGCGCGGCCCGGAACCGTTCCGTCCCGAATCCCGCGCCCGTCCAGACACAGATTCTAGCAACGAGCGTGCCTGCTGTCAAACCGAATCGGGCGCACCACGTGCCCGGACGTGCCCGGCCTCCAGATGCTCTGGCAGTCCGGCATCTAGGCGCCCTGAGCGTCCGGTCGGCCCACCGGTTCCGCGGTTCCCGCTCCGCGCTGCGCCGCCAGTTCCGCGACGCTGACCACGGCCACGTCCATCCCAGCCTG
>JAUWLR010000253.1 GCA_030613615.1 Candidatus Eiseniibacteriota bacterium | reverse complement strand
GCCGGGGACGACCTTGAGCGCGCCTTCGAGGCTCACGGGATGGAAGGTATCGTCGGCGCGGGTGCCACCTGAGCGCGCTTCCTTCAGGCGTTCGTCGGCGGCTTCGAGGGCGCGTGTGGCGGCCTCATCGGTCTCGGCCTGAACGGCAATGAGAAGGTCCGTGCCGCGGGCGGCCTCGAGCTCGGGCGTCAGGAGTTCGGAGGCCGCGAGGATGGCCTTGTTCTCACGCGTGCCCATGGTGACGGCGGCGTCGACGACACCGTCCATGGCGGCGAGCGCCTTCCCCACGGTCATGAGCGTGACGGAGTCGAAGTACGCGCCCTTCTTGATGAGTCCGACTACGACCACAGTCCCTCCCCCTCGTTCACGGTCCAGCTGACCCTAGCAGTCTGAGGGCTTCCCTTCAAGCGTCCAGCCATCCCTTCGCGAACTGTCATGTAGAAGCCGACACCGATGTCAGCTCCGGAGGTGGCGCCGATCGCGAGCAGGCTCTCGGTCCACGAGCGGACGTAGTCGGCGGGACCGAGGTCGAGCGCGACGATAAGCTCCTTCATCGACTCGAACGTGAACCCGCCGGCCGCACAGGAGAGGAACGCCACTTCGAGCACGTCCCAGCCGCTCAACCCCGTCCACTCCATGACGCGGTCGCGCTCGTCAGACCAGTCCCCGAGACCCATGCGCTCCAGCGTCACCAGTCCCATGAGGAATCCGGCGATGAAATCGTCGCCCGCGGGCGTGAATCCGACTCCGGCGCCGCGCAAACGGCTGACCCCGCGCTGGCGGTTCCAGTAGAGGATGTCGCGCGCGCAGTTCCTGATGTGCTCGGTGAGGTTCTTCTGGAAACCGGGACGCGGAGCACTCGCCTCTGTCCGGTCCAGCAGGAAGATGAGGCTCTCAGCCGGCGCCAGCTCCACCAGGAACGAGCCGAACAGTGCCAGGTTCCTGCGGAACTCGCGGAGGTCGCGGCGCAGGAGCAGTATCGAGGAGATGTAGATGTCGTCATCATCGAACCCGACGCGCACGCCGTCCACGAAGACGGCATTGGGCTCGACGCGCACGCACTTGACCGCGTTCGGGTCGAACCCGCGCATCACGATGGTGAGCGGTCCTGGATCAACACCGGGGAGCGCGAGCGATACGATGCGCCTGCCGTCGGTGAAGTTGATCACGTGGCGGAAGCCGTTGAGAAAGTCGTAGGTTCCCGGCTCGACCAGGTCACCTATAGAAAGAAGCTCCAGCATGAATCAGATGCTCCATCGGGGTTGCGGCAAGGGGCTTCGCCGGGCAGTCGCTTCGAGGGCGGGCGCCCGCGTCGATGCGCGCGGCCCGGCTCCAGGCTGCCTCACGCCTTGTAGAACACCATCCCGTAGTGCTCGTCGTACCCGTCCCTGCGGACGATCTCGACCTCTACCCTGACCGCCATCCCGATCTCGGGCTCGTCGATCCGATGCTGGCCCGTCACCGTGATGCCGTTCGCAAGTGCGACGATGGCAAGCCCGAGGCTCGGAACCTCGAAGTCGGGCGGCAGGCTGTAGAGCGTCGTGAAGGTCAGGAGCGTCCCTTCCTTGGGAAGCGGGACGGGCTCGAACTCGTTGTGCTCGTTCTTACCGCAGTTCTTGCAGACCATGCGGTAGGGGTAGTGAACATGGCCGCACTTCCTGCACTTGTATGCGTAGATCTCGCGTGGCATCGGTGGCTACTCCGTGATGGCGACTCGCGGTGCGCTGGAGCTCATGCCCGGCGCGCATCCCTGCGAGCCGCTAGTTCTCTCCCTTGAAGGCCAGGCAGACGACGTTGTTCCCGAACCCCCCGAAGTTGCAGGTGAAGCCGACACGGGCGCCTTCTACCTGGCGCTCTCCGGCCTCGCCGCGCAGCTGATGGACGATCTCGTAGACCTGTGCGACGCCGGTCGCCCCCACGGGATGACCTCTCCCCTTCAGGCCGCCTGACACGTTGATGGGCAGCTTCCCGCCGAGCGCGGTCTCGCCGCGTTCGAGCGCCAAGTGCCCCTCGCCCTTCGGGAAGAACCCGCACTCCTCGCTCTCGACGATCTCGAGGATGGGGAACGCATCGTGAAGCTCGGCGACGTCGACGTCCGCGGGAGTGAGCCCCGCGCGCTCGAACGCCATCGCTGCCGCGCGCCGGACCGCCAGCAGGTCCGTGGGGTCCTCGCGCTCGTGGACCGCGTGGGTGTCGGTCGCCTG
>JAUWLR010000071.1 GCA_030613615.1 Candidatus Eiseniibacteriota bacterium | reverse complement strand
CGCCCTGTATGCTCTTCTGGTCTCGATGGCTTCCTTGACGTTCATGGTGTGGCCTCCCCTGGTCCGGTCACTGGTTCAGTGCCAGTTCATCGGTTCATCCGCGTCCGCACACGTTCGCGCCTCTGGTTCCGGCCGGGGTGACTTGCTACCGGATTCCAGTCACCGTAGAGACGCGCGCCGTGCGATGGCCGCTCGACCCGGTAGGGAACCCCCGATGGGAGCCGGTCCGTCTCTCGCGCGAGCCTGAGCGCGTCATCGAGCGTCGCCGCCGGCGCGTCCACGGTGTCCACCGCGGCGGCGTACTCCTCATACGTATTGTTGAATGTGATGCTCGGCTGGAGCACCTCGACCAGCGAGAACCCATCGTGCTCGACCGCCGCAGCGATGATGCCGGACAGTTCATCGATCCTCGCTGAGAACTCCCGCGCCACGAACGTCGCGCCGGCTTCCAGCATGAGGACCAGCGGATTGAACGGGTCTTCCTCGTTGCCGTGCGGCGTGGATGGTCCCTCGAATCCGGCCTCGCTCGTCGGAGAGCGCTGGCCCGTCGTCAGCGCATAGACGCCGTTGTCGTGAACGATCACCGTAATGTCCGCGTTCCGTTTGGCCGCGAACAGGAGGTGCGCGATCCCCTCACCATACCCCGCCCCGTCACCGGTGAAAGCCAGCACCTTGAGATCCGGATTGGCCAGCTTAACGCCCTGCGCCACCGACATAGACCTTCCGTGCAGTGTGTATATGCCGGATAACGACAGGTAGTCGAAGATCTTCGCGTGACACCCGATGCACGCGGTCATGAAGAGCCTGTCGCGCCCGACGCCGCGCTCTTCCAGTTCGGACACCGCCCTCTTCACGGCGTTCAGAATCCCGAAGTTTCCACATCCGGGGCACCAGGTGTTTTCGGCGCCGGTTGCGAGATCGTCTCTCATGTCGTTGCTCCGCGAATGTCCTCAGCGAGTTCTCTGGGCTCGAAGGGCCGGCCGTCGTACCGCGTGATCACGTTCGAGACGCGCACTCCGGCGCGCTCCGCCATCAGTGTCGCAAACTGGCCCGTCGAACTCTGCTCCACGACTATCACTGACTCGCTCCTTAGATCTTCAAACTCCCAGACGGGGAACGGTTCCAGATAGACCGGCTGCACCACGCGCGCCCTGATGTCTCCGGCGATGAGCGCTTCGATAACACTCATCGTGGTCGATCCGTAGGTCAGAATGACGGGACCGTCGTCTCCAAACCGATTGACCGTTCTCACACCGCGCAGGTGCTGCACCAGCGAGGCGCCCTTCCGGTCTCTTTTGTCGTGCATTGCCACGATGGCAGCACCCTCCTCCGTAGTGATGCCCGCTTCGTCGTGCTCGTAGCTGCTCCACTTGATCGACTCCGCGGACGGCGGGAAGAGGAGCGGTGACACGCCGTCATCGGTGTTGCGATACCGGCGGTAGCGTTCGCTTTCATGTCCGACAGGCTCGGCCCATGGGGCGGGCTCGGCCCACGCGGCCGACGCGACATCAATGTCCGCCGTCACCCTGCTTTCCGAGAGGTGTTTCTCCGTGAGGAGTATTCCCGGCGTCTGATAGGTCCACACCATCGCCAGCATCTCGGCCGCAAGTGTGAAGGCCTCCCCGACGGTACCGGGGGAAGCCACGAGCCTCGGGAAATCCCCGTGTCCCTGGTTCAGGGCGAACCGCAGGTCGGCCTGCTCGGTGTAGGTGGGAACGCCCGTGGACGGACCGGGCCTCGATGAGAGCACGCACAGGAACGGCGCCTCCGCCATGCCCGCGAAAGAGAATGCCTCCTCCATGAGTCCGAACCCGCCTCCGCTGGTCCCGACCATCACACGCGCCCCCGCTGCGGCAGCACCGATGGCCATATTGGCCACCGCGAGTTCGCTCTCCGGATGAACGACCGTGACTCCGAGGTCCCTGTCGTGAGCCGCCAGGTAGTGCAGTACAGTGGACGCGGGGGTCATGGGATAGCCGATGTACATGTCCAGCCCGGCCGCCGCCGCTCCGAGCGCTATTGCCTGATTGCCGGTGAACATGTGCCGCTCGCCAGAGCCCGGCGTAAGCGTGAAGCGACCCCCGATGCTCCTCCGCACGCGGTCGTGGATCGCGCTGGCGAACGCGATGTTGTTCTCAAGGTCGTGCTTGTATTCCCGCTCGATCAGAGCCGCGAGCTCCGCGGGCGACTGGCCGATGGCCGCGCTCAAGGCCGCTATGCCGCTGACACCGATCCTCAGCGCGGCGTCCGGGTACTTCGCCGCCTCGGTCGTCATCGGGACACCCACGCCCTCGCCACTCTTAACGACGTCGGAGTTGTAGACCATCACGCCGCCATCGGCGACGTGGGAGCGGTGGATCCCATAGCTCCTCTCGTCCAGCGCCACCACGAGGTCCGCCCCCATGTAGTGACTTAGCACCGCGCGAGTGGAGGTGCTGACGACGGTGAAGTTGTGGCCTCCCCTTATGAGGCTCGGGTAGTCGTCCATCTGAAAGACGTGCCTGCCCGTGGACGAGAACGCGTTGGCGGCGGTCGTACCCGCCTTCTTGACGCCCTCCCCGGCCTTCCCGCCAACGATGTACGTGAACACTTCTGCCTTCATAACTGCAAACTCCTGCCGGAGAGGATCCCTCACCCCTTCAGGGCGTCCCGTCAACACGCTCTCAACCGGATATCAACAACTCACGCACCGCTCACGCCCAGGGTTATCACCACCGGCGAAGCGGCTGTGCACCGTGGCCGGTAGGTTATGCACGCCCGGCACCTTGTTGCGCACCGCGCCCGGTGAGTTTCCCACTGTCCTCGCTTGAGATGCCCACTACTACCGGCTGGTTGCCCACATTCCGTGCACACCGAGTCCGCAGGCAGTGCACGCCTTGTCCCCAGGGTTGTCCACCATCCGTCCACACCGTGGTGCACAGGCGGCCCGGTGAGCGTGCTCCAGAACCCTCCACAGGCGGCTTCACGCTGGATTTCCGTCAGATTCCGCCAGCGCCAGAGCTATGTCAGCCAGCGTGATGAGGTCCAGCGCGTTGTGGTGGAACACGGTCAGTATGTCCCCAGCCTCTCCCGTCCTGACGAAGCGGTGGTAGACGCCGGGGATCTCCTCGCCGGGAATGTCGCCCGAGCGACGCCTCCCGCAGATCTTCCACTCGATGGTCTGAAGGCGGCAGTCGGGCAGCACCTCGCGCCAGCGCCTGCGCGAGTGGTGAAGCAGATCGAGGTGTGGGGGCTCCGGCGGTTGGGCGACACCGTGCAGTCCCAGCCGATCCCGGAGCACCGGCATGTCGAACGACTTCCCGTTGAAGGAGACGAGCATCCCGGAGTCGGTCAGCATGTCGACCCACACGTCGAGCAGCTCGCGCTCCTCTCTGTAGTCTCGGGCGAAGACCTGGCTCAGGCGCACGTCGCCACCGGTGATGCGCATGGCCCCGAGCATAAAGACCATGTTCCCGCCGAGTCCCGTCGTCTCGGTGTCGAAAAAGAGCGCCTGCTCGGGGCTCTCGATGAGCGCGCGTATCTCGTCGCTGACGTCGTCCCTCACGCCTATGCCGCGGAACGCCCGGTCCAGCTTCGCAAGAACCGCCTTCAGCTCTTTGTTGGACGTCAGCTCTCCCAGGCTGCGCTCGACGATGAGCACACCATCCGTCCTGACGACTCCCGGCAGGTCCTCAAGACTCGAAGGGATCGGCGGAGACTTCCTGCGCGGAGCGCGGCGTCGAAGTCCTATGTCGCCCAAGCGCTCCTTGAACTCGTCCCTCATTCCTGGTCCGTCTCCCTGACGACGATTCGCCGGTCGACGTCAACGTTTTCCAGCACGACCGTGGCGCCGCCCAGGAAGCGAACCTCCACATCGACGGGGCCCTCGTCGGACCCCAGCCCGAAGAAGGCGCTCATCGAATGTTGGCTCGTCGTCCCTTTGCCGCCCTGCACCTCACGGATCTGTATCCCCCTCGCGCCCCTGACCGTCACCCTCGCTCCGATCCCGGACGCGTTCGAACTGGTGCCGACGGCGCGGACGACGAGCGTGTGATTCCCGCGCCCGCCCCGGGCGGGACCGTCGTTCCTGAAGAGGCGGAACCCGCTGCCGCTGCCCACGGCAATGTCCAGGTCGCCGTCAAGATCGTAGTCGCTGACAGCGCAGCCCCATCCGTTGAACGAGCGCACGCCGGCAAGCCACGTGATGTCTTCGAAGTGCCCGCGTCCCGCGTTTCGGTACAGAAAGGTCCCGCAGTTCTGATATATGGACGTGATGAAGAGGTCGAGGTCCCCGTCCGCGTCGATGTCACACCACGCGGGGTCCGAGTGGGTCTCCGCGTATTTGATACCGGCCGCCGCCCGGGCGTCTGTGAACGACCACGAGGGAGGCCCCTCGTTTCGGAGGAGCATCGACATGTCGGACACTTCTATGTAACGGGGATGCGCGAGGTTTGCGCTGGCGAGATCGAGGTCGCCATCGTTGTCGTAGTCGCCCCACTCCGAACCTATCGTGTGCCCCCACCAGCCGTCGGTCTCGCGGCCGGACACCCCGAGCGCCGGCGCAACGTTGGTGAACGTTCCGTCCCCCTCGTTCCGCCACAGGAAGTTTTCCTGGAGTCTGTAGTTCGACACGAAGATGTCCAGATCACCGTCGTTGTCGTAGTCACCCCAGTTGACGCCGCGTCCGGACAGGTGCTCGCCGAACGGAGGCGCGAGCCCGGCCTCCCCGCTGACATCAACGAACACTCCTCCTCCCTCGTTGCGGTAGAGGATGTCCGGAAAGCCGACCCCGTATTCCTTGAACGTCTCAGTCCGTGGTCGTTCGTAGCTTGCGAGATAGAGATCGACCAGACCATCGGCGTTGAAGTCGCCCCAGGCCGCGCCTTCGGTGGTGTAATTGTCGGTCATACCACCAGCGCTCTCAGTCCCGTCCTCGAACGTGCCGTTACCTCTGTTGATCCACAGCCGGTCCGTTTGCTCGCCGCTTGTGGCCCCCGAGGTCGCGTAGAAGTCCAGGTCCCCGTCGTTGTCGATGTCGGCCCACACACCGCCGTTCGCGCCGGTCCCCCCTATGCCGGCGACTTCGGTGACGTCCGTGAACGTCCCGTCGGTCCGGTTCGCCATCAGCACGCGCCCGTTGAGAAGCAGGTCGTCCCAGCCGTCGCCGTCGTAGTCGCCCCAGGCGACACGTGACTCGTTCCTCCCATCCAGTCCGCACTCAACAGTGACATCCGTGAAGACGGGACCGTCGTAGCGGACGCGGTCGCGAGCGTAGTCCAGCAGAGTCCCCTCTCCCTCACCTCCAGCGAACTCGGCCTCGAAGAGCCTGCGAGCGGCCGTGTCCGCGCGCGCCGGCCAGCGATTCTGCCGCCCTCCGGTCAAGAGCACCGCCAGGTACTCGTCGAGCGCATCCTCGTATTCGCCCAGGCTCTCCAGAGCCTGGCCCAGCGTGAAGTGGTACGCCGCTCCCGTCTCCTCGTCATCGGTATCGAGGTCCAGGAAGGACATTGCTCTCCTCGCCGCCCTCGCAGCACCCTCGAAGTTCTGAGCAGCCACGAGGGCACGTGCCTGGATTAGAGCGTAGGAAGCCATGTCGGCCGCCCGGCTGTCCAGGTCATCCTGGTCGTGTGTCGTCCCGCGATCGGGGAGAAGCAGCATCCTGTCGCCTCGTTCCCCTACTGCGATACCATCCTCGGCGCACCGCGCCAGCTCAAGCTCGAGCGCCCGCCTCGCCAGCTCCGCGGCCTCGTCCGCGGCCCTCCCGCAGGACACGAGAGCCGCCGCTACGACGTTGAGATCCTCCGCGCTGTCGGCGTGCTCGGAGGCCCAACGTCTGCCTGCCGCCTCGACGTCGTCCAGAAGCTCGAGCCGCTTGAGAGAGACCAGCTTCAGGCGCATCACTTTGGGCCGCCACTTCGATACCGGATGACCATCAAGGAACTCGTCGGACATCTCCAGCCTCTTCTGGTTGTCCCTTTCCACGCCGATCCAGTCGACCTCTTCCTTGATGAGTTCGCTGCCGAGCTCGCTGTCCGGATAGAGCGTGGCCAAGCGGGCGCTCTCCAGTTCCGCCGCATCCTCTCCAACTATCGCGAGCGAGAGACTCACGAACGCCGAGAGGTTCACAAGGCTCTCGGGCGCGACCGCGAGGAACTCGCCCGCCGATCCGAGCACGCGCTCCAGGGATTCGTCGCTCTCCCCGTCTGCCATGAACTCCGCCTCCCAGCCTCGCGCCAGTGCCTTCCACGAGTTCGGGTCCGCCAGAAGCGCGCGCCCGTACCACTCCCGAGCCGCATCGAATTCCCGGGCCCGTGCGTGGATATCGGCCTTCTCGAACACGAGATCGAACTCCTCACCGAGATGACTGACCGCCGCGTCGATAAGCTGGTGCGCGCGCGCATAGTCACGGCGCGCGGCACAGCCACGGGCCTCCTCGACCGTCGTGTCGACGTAATCTTCCGCTGTCGCGCAGCCGACCACGACGGCTGCCACCACACACAGAAACGCAAGTCCTCCCGCGAGACGCAGCGGGACGAGCGTCCCGGTCGTTCGCCGCGAGGCGAGCTTCCTCGTATGTCGTCCGGTCAACATGGCTTCTCCTTCACTACCGGGTGCACGCCGAGCCCCGCTTCCTCCGGAAGCGACATCCTTCCCCTGTCGATTTTCACACCGGTGAACGGATCGTTCGTCATCATGAGCCCGCTGTCGAGGTCGGCGTAATCCATGAGCGGCGAGATGTGCGCGGCCGCAGTGATGGCAAGCGAGCTCTCCATCATGCAGCCTATCATCGTCTTGAGTCCCATCTCCCGTGCCTTGCGCGCCATCCTCACCGCCTCCACCAGCCCGCCGCACTTCATGAGCTTGATGACCACCCCGTCAACGGCGGGAGCGACTACGGGAAGCTGGTCGCTCGTGGGGCAGCTCTCGTCCGCGAACACCGGCACATCCGTGCGCTCCCTCACGTACGCCAGCCCCTCGACGTCGTCCGCGGCAACGGGCTGCTCCAGGAACTCCACGCCGATCCGGGCGAGCTCGGTCGCCTTCTCCACCGCCTCGGAGCGTGTCCACGCGCAGTTGGCATCGACGGTAACGGAGGCTCCCGTGGCTTCCTTGATGCGGCTCACGATCGAGAGATCGATATCGGCGTTGAGCTTCACCTTGAGAATCGGGAAGTCCCTCGCCTCGATCGCCTTCTCCAACATCACGTCCGGGTCATCAAGACCGATGCTCATGGTAGTGAGCGGAAGCGCAGCCGGGTCGAGCTCGAAGTGCCTGTAGAGGGGTATCCCGTACCGTTTCCCCATCATGTCGTGGGCCGCGATCTCGAGAGCGGCGCGGGCCGACGGGTTCCCCTTGAGCCCTCGCGATGTGAGGTCGGCCAGGAGCTCCGCCTCATGTGCGCAGTCCTCTACGACACCCCTCACGCTCTCCAGCACCTCGACGACGGTGTCGGCGGTCTCTCCGTAGAAGCGCGAGGGAGCCGCCTCCCCCAGACCTACGATCGTGCCGTCAGAGATCTCGACTATGACGCACCTGCTGGACGCGCTCGTAGTTCTGGCGGTCCGGAATACGCGCTTCGGAACAAGCTCGATCACATCGAAGGATAACTTCATCTGAGAACTCCGAGGAGGCGTCGGCCGCGGGGCCGGACGTCTACCGCAGGAAGGGATTGCGCGCCCGCTCGTCACCGATCGTCGTTGCCGGCCCATGCCCGGACAGGACGACCGTTTCGTCCGGGAGAGTGAGCAGTTTCTCCCTGATCGACCGGAGCAGCACGTCGTACGCTACAGTTCCCTCGTCGCTACTGTCCGGGAGGTCGCTCCTGCCTATCGACCCCGAGAAGAGCGTGTCACCCGTGAAGACGAACCCGTCGCCCACGAACACGACGCCGCCGCTCGAGTGCCCGGGAGTATGCGCCACCGCGAGCGAGAGGTTCCCGAATGAGACGGTATCGCCGTCCTTCAGAAGGTCGTCGGGAGGGGACACGTACATGTTCATGCCGAACATCGTGGACGCATTGCGAACGGGGTCGGTCAGCTTGAGGGCGTCCAGCTGGTGAATGAGGACCTCGCCTCCCACCGCGACCTTGAGATAATCGTTGCCAGATATGTGGTCCGGGTGACCGTGCGTGTTGAGGATGTACTTGATGCGAAGCCCCAGGCGCCGGATCTCATTGGCGATCTCGGAGGTGTCGTCCGTGCCCATGGTCCCGGGATCGATGACGACCCCCTCCATTGTCTCGCGGCAGCCGACGACGTAGCAGTTAGCCGCGGCGAAGCCTACGACGGCGCTCTCGACCAGAATGTTCGGACCGACATCGTGGATTGTCCAGCCGAGCAAGGCGTTCCCTCCCCGTGCGCCGACCGCGTGGCCGGTTCATCTGCGGCCCCTCTGTCTGCAGCGCCTCCGGACTACTCCATCGACAGCATGGCCGTGAGAAGTAGCCTCGCCGATTCCTTGTCCGGAATGGGCCAGCTGCCCTGGGCGTCGGGGTCCTGCTGGATCGCCGGACGCAGGATCGGCAGACCAACGCAGGAGGGGCAGCCGTCTTCGCAGTCACATTCGCTGACCAGTTCGAGACAGCTCCCGAGCAGTTCTTCGATCATGCGATAGCCGGTCTCAGCGAACCCGAGACCGCCGTCGTAGCGATCGTAGAGAAACATCGTGGGGCTGCCCGTGTTGCTACTGTCTACTATACCGCCTATGTCCCGACGGTCGCACATGGAAAAGAGGGGCAGGACCGATATCGCTATGTTGCGTACACCGACGAGCCCCTCCACCGGGTTCCGTCCCATCGCCCGGAGCTCGTTCATCACCGCCTTGTCCGGGATGAGCCACATCGCCGCGGTGTCGAGGTGCAGTGACGGAAGGTCCAGATTGCACCAGCCGATGGAGTCGAGCTGGTAGAACTTGATCTTCTTGAAGGCCGCCGTCACCCACGTGACGGTGGCGTCACCGAAGAACGCGCGGTTGCCCCTCCAGATCTTGTTGGTCTTCTCCTTCTGAATCCGAATGGACGACTCGAGCACTGGCTGCGTGTAGTAGTCGACGTCCTGCTTCTCGACGTATGCGATCTTCTGCTCGAGATCGAGGTCGCGAACGAAGTAGGTCTCACCCTCATGGAGGTATATCGCCTCAGGATACACCAGCTCGAGCGCGCTGATCCCGTCGACCACACCGATGACGGAGTTGTCGTTCTTCACATCCACGATTGCGAAAGTGTCGTCCGAGATCGTCCGGAGACTCGTTTCCCGCGCGGGGAAGTCAGTCGAGGACCAGTAGTAACACCCATCCAGCTCCTTGAGCTGCTCGAACTCCTCCAGGAGCTCCACGATGGGATCGGTCATCTCGCCGAAGCGCTCGCCGTCCGCCTCCGTCAGCGGAAGCTCGAACGCGGCGCACTTGAGGTGCTTCGAGAGGATGTACTTGTTCTCAGGGTCTATGACGGCGTTCTCGGGCGACTGCCGAAAGAAGTACTCGCCGTGCCTCATGAGGTACTGGTCGATCGGGTCATTGTAGCCGACGAGCACCGCGAGCGACTCGTCGGACGCACGCCCAGCACGGCCGGCCTGCTGCCACGTGCTTGCTATGGTACCGGGGAAACCGACAATGATCGCGGCATCGAGACTCCCGACGTCAATGCCCAGCTCGAGAGCGTTCGTGCTCGCGACGCCCATCAGTTCTCCGGAGAAGAGCTGACGCTCGATCTCCCTTCGCTCCTCGGGGAGATAGCCACCCCTGTACGGCCGGATCTTCCTTGCGTACTCGGGTCTGATGCGCTCGAGCGTTTCCTTCGTGTACTTGTAGAGAAGCTCCGCGACGACGCGCGCCCTGCCGAAGGCTATCGTCTGGAAGCCCTCGGCGATGAGCTTTGCCATCAGCCAGTGTCCCTCAACGTTCGAGCTTCTCCGCTCCATCCGCGTGGGATCCAGAAACGGCGGGTTCCAGAGCACGAAGTGCTTCTTCCCGCGCGGACTGCCGTCGTTGTCCACAATCTCGACAGGAAGCCCCGTGAGGCGCTCCGCGAGCTCCTCTGGATTCGCGATCGTGGCGCTTGAGCAGATGAACTGGGGGCTGCTGCCGTAGTGCTCACAGACGCGCTGCAGGCGCCGCATCACGTTCGCCACGTTCGAGCCGAAGATGCCGCGGTAGGTGTGAATCTCGTCGATGACGACGTAACGCAGGTCCTTGAAGAAGCGGTTCCACTTGGGATGGTAAGGAAGGATGCCAGCATGAAGCATGTCCGGGTTCGAGAGGATGATGTTCCCCTCGTCGCGGAGCTTTCTTCTGGTGTGGCGCGTCGTATCGCCGTCGTAGGTTCCGGGACGAACGAGCTCCATCAGCCGATCGTCCAGACCGGACAGGCGAACGAGACCCTTGAGCTGGTCCTGAGCGAGGGCCTTGGTCGGGAACAGGTACAGCGCCTTCGCATTCGGCTCGCCCAGGAGGGTCTCGATGACCGGGATGTTGTAGCAGAGGGTCTTTCCGGAGGCCGTGCCCGATACGACGACGACGTTGTCGCCGTCTCTGATAGCGTCAACGGCCTCGACCTGATGAGAGTAGAGCCGGTCTATGCCTGCGGCGCCGAGCGCCGCGCCCAGAACCTCGGGCAACGGGCGCGACAGCTCACCGTACGAAGCTTCACACGCGGGGAGCGTCTCGATGTGCCTGATCTGTCCTTTGTACTCGCTCTCGTGCTGGATGTACTCGAGGAAGTCAGTGATGGTAATTCTGAAGGGCGCTCCTGATGCTTGCTCGTGGTGGCCTGTGTAATCACCGTGCCACGGGCGCCGAGTTGGTGTTCCAGACGGCTACTCTCCGATGATCTTGACGAGCACCCGCTTCCTCCGCCCGCCGTCGAACTCGCCGTAGAAGATCTGCTCCCACGGGCCGAAGTCGAGCGCGCCGTCGGTGACGGCCACGACCACCTCTCTCCCCATCACCTGACGCTTGAGGTGAGCGTCGCCGTTGTCCTCTCCCGTGCGGTTGTGGCTGTAGTGGTCCACCGGCTCGTGAGGAGCCAGCTCCTCCAGCCACTTCTCGTAGTCACTGTGCAGCCCCGGTTCGTCATCATTGATGAAGACGGAGGCAGTTATGTGCATCGCGTTCACGAGGACCAGGCCCTCGCGCACACCTGACTCAACGAGAGCGTCCTCCACTTTCGGAGTGATGTTGATGAAGGAGCGCCGGCCCCTCACCTCGAACCAGAGCTCCTTGCGGTAGCTTTTCATCTATGTGGTACCTCTGCGGGATGGTGGTCGCAGTTACGTGACTCCTCCGCGGGATGACGGCCGCTGCTACGGATGGCCCCCGCCCTTCCTCACCAACCACTCCTGGAGACCCAGCTTCTGAATACCCTCCAGGCCTCGCCGTGCGGCCTTGCCCATGTCGGTCCCGAGGACCACCCCCAGCGTCTCGCAATCGTCCATCTCATCGCACTCCGCGCAGGTAGTGAAGCCCCTGGCCGCCGCGCACGGGCGGATCTTGCAGCCGGCACAGAAGGAGATCTCCTCCGGACCGCGGCATCCTCCACAGATGATCTGCTCTGGACCAACCTCCGCGCCGAACTGCCGGGAGATCGACTCGGCGATCTCCTCCTGCTTCTCGAGGTCGCCCTCGCTGAATGCGACGTAGACCTCGCACTCGCCGCAGTAGAGTCCGCAGGCTCCAACCAGCGTCAGATCGACCGTGCTCATCAACTCCTCCACGGTGGACAGAGTGGCACTCCCAAGCCTACTGCGCGGGCTCAGATTCCATCTCACGCACCCATGCGTCAAGACCTATTTCCCGGATGCGGAGGAGGGTCCTGCGGGCGGATTCGTAGTCTCCTCCCTGATAGAAGCTCTCCAGAGTATCGCAGTCGCCGTAGTCATCGCAGTCAGAGCACAGCTTGACACCGCGGCCGCTCGCGCACAGCATGACCTTGCAGTCAGCGCTCCAGTGTTCCTCGTGGGGACCCCAGCACCCGCAGCAGTGAATCTGCTCCGGCGCGCACTCGACTTTCGCATTCTCGACGATCCATTTGGCGATACGCTCCTGCGCGGCGAGGTCGCCCGTCTCGCCTGCCACGCGTATGTCGCACTTCTCGCAGTAGATGCCGCATGCACCGAGGAAGTCCAGGTTCACCTTGCCCATGCTCGTCCTCCTGCGCGGATTCGCTCCACCGCGTTGTGCCGCTTCCTCTCCCGCTAGTGCCGCCCCAGTTCGTCACCCAGCATCTCTATCATGAGCTCCGCGTTCCGCGCGGCGTGCCCGGCGTGGCAGTTGTTGAAGAAGGCGTAGACCTTCTTCACCTTGCTCTCCAGGTCGAGCATCTTCCCGGCCCACTCTGACAGCTCGTCCTTACCGTAGTCGTAGTCGTATCGGTCGCCGCCGCCCTTCCCCCACCAGTTCCGCGCGTTCCTACCATGCAGCCGGACGTACCCCTCGGCGGTGGTCGCCACGACCACAGGCGGAACGAGGCCCTTGAGTTGCGGCTCGTCTACCGAGCAGTAGCCGACGCCCAGGTCCCTCAGGAACTCGAACGTCTCACTCTCGCTCCACGAGTCATGCCGGAACTCCACCAACAACGGGTCCTCTCCCAGCCGCTGACGGCGTGCCGCCAGATGGGTCCTGCCGGCACTACCTTTCTTGAACTTCCACGGGAACTGCGCCAGGAAGCCCGCGAACTTGCCTGCTTCCTTGAGGGGCGCCACCGAGTCGACGAACTCGCGGTACATCCGCGCGTCATCCTCGATCTCGTGGGTCATACCCCTGAACAACTTCACG
>JAUWLR010000175.1 GCA_030613615.1 Candidatus Eiseniibacteriota bacterium | reverse complement strand
GGTCTCGGCCCGCATCGCCTTGAGGGCGCCGCGGATCCCCACGAGCAGTCTGGCGCTCGGGGTGAGTGTCTCTTTGCTCGCGTCGACGGCCTCCTCGAAGCCGCTGGCGAGTCGCTCCGCGACCTCCACGCACTCATGGATGGCCAGAACCTTCTTCTCCTTCGCCATGCTTCTTCCTCCCGCTCTTGGCCCTCACGAGCCGTCTATGGTGCCGGAGGGGCTAGCGCTCCCTTTGCCGTTTCGCGTTGCCGTCGCTGAAGGAGAGATCGACGATGCTCAACATGGCGCGCCAGCCCCACTCTTCTTCCTGCCACTGGTACGTCACGCAGGCTCCGACGTTGAAGGCGAAGTACTTTGCCCAGCTAACCTCAACGCCGTGGTCCGTCAAGCTCCCGAGACTGTAGGTCGCTCCGGCCAGAGCCGCCACTGGACCCTTCTCTTCGGTTTCCTCATCGAAGTCGAATTCAGTTCCAATGACACCCGTGAGTTCCTTCCATCCCAAGACCTTGCCGGCGACGTAAGGGCGTGCCGTCTTATTCTCGAACTCGTACGTCGTGCCGGCCTGAACCTCCAGCATGCCGTACCAGTCGTCGAGCGGGTCCTTCTCCTGCGCCAAGCACACCACGACGGGCATCATCGCGATGAGCAGCGCAATCATGAGCACTCGCATCTTGCTCTCCCTTCTTCGGGGCATCATTGCCCTCCTACGATTCCTCCACGCTCTCGCACTGGACACTAATGGCCTGCCTTCTGTGCCAGGCTGCATGCGCTGCATGAGTCATACAGGCCAGGTTCTCAATGCGGTTGTCTCGCACATTTCTGTTGATGTGATGGATAGCGTGGCCGCTGGGGATTGCCCCATTGTGTGCTTCCCAACAACCACGATGTAGCAAAGCGCACCTCCCCTCGCGGTCATAGGTCTTGAGATAGCCCTGTCGGTCAGAACACAGCGGACCTCCGCGTTTCCGATGCCACGCCGGGTTGCGCATCTCCACCCGGGCACCCAACAGTCGGTCTCGCACTGTCGCTTGGCACACGCCGTACGCCGCCCCCAGCTCTACGATGTTCTCACCAGCCTCATAGCGAGCAGCTATCTCCGAAACGGGCAGCGTAAGCCGGGCGGCTCGCGGGCGACGCTCTATTTCCAACTCGGACAGCCGCCGCCGCACAAGGTGATGACTGACCCCATAGGACTGGGCAATCACCCGCGTGCTTTCTCCGGCACGGTACCGCTCTGCGACCTCGGCAAGCGGCAGCCGGATTAGCGGGGTTCCCATCACTCCTCAACCGCTTCACACTGAACGCTGATTGCCTGCCATGAGTCAAAACCCATGAGGCACGAGTACTCGTACAGCTCGCCGCTTATCATCGCCTGCACGTCCACGCGCATCTGTTCCTGGCTGTGATCGCTCGGCAGTGCCCACGGGTCCGCAGGTGGCACGGGCCACCACAGGTCAACGCTCACATCCGGCCATGCGACGTCATCGGCGACCTTGACCCAATCGCCAACCTCACCCTGGGCGTAGAAGTCGCAGAGCACGGTGTCGCCGGGCGCGAGCACCCCGCCGGACCACTCGAAGTTGTAGACACGGTAGCGCCGGTACTGCGAGGCCCCACAGCACGCGCCGACCAGCAGGGCCAGCACGACCAGTGTTGCGACAAAGACCTTCATGCGAACACTCCTTTTCATTCTGGCACCACCAGGATCTCGCAATCGCAGCTGATGCCCGCCCCTGTGACCCGACGGATCTCGCGGTCTCCGTCGGGCGTGAATGTGATCTCTCCGCCCGGATCGAACTCCAGGACGCCGTCCGTTCCGACCTCCACCGGATGGTATGCGCCGTCCCGGTCCTGCCACTCGTAGAGCCCCGGCCGGAAGCTGGTGAGGACTACCAAGATCAGTGCCTCCGCCAGTGGTCTTCTCACCACCGTTCCTCCTCTAGGGCAGCGTCCATCACCTCGTCCAGCGCTTCCCTGGCGGCCCGTATTGCGTCGGCCCGCTCCGCTGCGTTGGTTACGTGGTGACTAAGACCACTGAGGGTCATAGCCGTCGCCCTGAGACAGTGGAGCAGTATCCACCTCTGCTCCCCAGCCCTGAGCTCCAGGAACTCAGCCTTGGTCATCGGTCACCTCGTCTGTCCAGCGGTCGGGTGGCGGGTCCGTTCTTGTGAGGGTGATGCACTCTCCTGGGTGCAGGTGGATAGTCACGGTGTCACCGCTCTGGTTCTTGACGGTGAGGGTGTGCTTCTCCAGGAGCCAGTATCGGCGTGAGGTTTCAAGCATCGGTGTTCTCCTCTCCCGCAATCACTGGAAGCATGGCACACCGCTCGTTTCTAGGGGCTCTGATAGCCCGTGGGAGCTCCGGGAAAGGAGCGGGACCACCGGAGCACCGCGGACAGTCCTGCACCCGCTCCTTGATGAGTCCCGATGGCGTAGAGGTCCAGACGCGCACCTTGAGCCTGCCCTTGCAGAGGTCACAGCTCACTCGCTGTCCTCCTTTGCTCTGTCGATGTAGAGCTTGTCGCCGGGCAGGAGGTCCGTGAAACTCCATTCCTCATCAGGGTCGGGGCTGTTCAACCAGCGAATGGAACCGTTGTCCCCGTCTGCCGTGTCAACTGCATGCATCATCACCTCATCTGCCACCACGCCGCCTGCTTCTGTGATGGTTGCGCGAGCGATGTCCTTCCGCTCATCAAAAGAACGCATATGGTGATAGCGTCTTCCGCAGAGGCAATCCGTTGTTACCCTCTCGGGGATGCGATTCGCTGCCGCCTCCACATCCTCTTCGGTGTAGACGACCCTGCCCTGGCAGCCGATGAGGGCGTCGAGGATGGGGTTGTCGCCGTCGAACACAAGGATGCTTGTGCTGTGTCCTGTCGGCGGAACGTCGGCCGCGTCCCGCACTGTCCGTGTCTCAGGCATCACTCCTCCTTCCCGACCGTGAACAGACGCCACATGCCACTCTCGTGTCGCTGTTCAACGCCCGGTATCTTTTTCGTGCCGAGCCACTTCCGGAGACAGGCGCGTGCGGTCGCGTCGCAACCGTAGTGATGCTTGATGCCATCGACTAGCTCGCGCATCGTGCAGCCCGAGTGCTCTGCAACGAACTCGCGAGCAGCACGGCACGTTCCTGCGAACGGAGTGTAGTACCCACCGCGTGCCGCGCCCGCTTGAGCCATCGTCTTCTGAGCATCACAGAGAACGTCGCTGATAGGGTGCGCGGTGCGTCTGAACTTCCGGGGAGCGTCATGCTGAATCCAGCCGTCTGTCTCGACTGCGAGCAGACCGATGCCCTCTCTGCGGAGCAGTCGGTACGCGTACTCACGACCTTGCGAGCGCCGATGACTGAGAGGAACTGCGACGCTGATGAAGTTCGCACGCCCGACCCATGCAACTGCTTGCGCTATCACGCCGAGACTGAGGCTCGTCTTCGTCTCGATGACCCACGAGAGCCCGTCCTGCACCGCTACGATGTCAGCTCGTGGGCCTCCGTACAGCCCTGTCGCAACCTCCTGATAGACATCCCATTGCTGACCTTGCAACCAGCCAACCACGTGACGCGCCAATTCCTGCTCCGAGGCGAAGCGGCTCACTGCCCGTCCTCCTCCTTCCCGGCTTCTTCTAGGATGGCGATGAGCGTGCCAGCCCTGAGTAGCCCCGCACTGTCGGGGTCGCCGTCTGCTTGCACGACTACGGGGCCATTGAGCTGCACTACGCGCCCCACCTCCTTCGCGTACCGCACCGGACGCCCGAGTACGGTGGATAGGACTGCATCGACGTTCGTGCCGCACATTTCACATCCACCACACCCATCGCAACCCGGCGCATCCTCTGCGTATTCGGGCCAGATATCGCAACCACCACGCTCACGAAGCGCCTTGCAAATTGTCTGACACGCCTTCTCCCGCAGAGCCGCCGACACTATCGCGGTGGGTGCGTCCTTGCAGGCGGGGCAATCAATTATCTTGACGTGCGGGTCCGGCGGCTCAACGGGGTGAGCGTTTACTGCGACCCGCCGCTTCCCCCCACACTCAGGGCAGGAGCGGTAGACGGTGGCGTCGAGCAGGTCTGTGAAGTAGTCCAGCCCGCCACCCTCGCGGACAAGCTCCTTGCCCAACGGCCCCTGCGACTCCAGCATATCTCTCAGCGTCTCAGGCTTCATCGTTCACCTCCAATCCGACCTCCTTGCGCAGGTCACTCGGATAGGTTCCAAGCCCCCCGCCGTCCCGGAGTCCCTCGAATGCGATCACGTCGATGATCCCCAGCCGCTCTCCCTCACTGTGATCCCTGTCGAGCGCAGCTCTGCGGATCTCGTGCAGAGCCAGGAGCAGGCGCTTCTCGTCCTGCGGCATCTGGCCGGCTCCACCTGGATGATCTCGATGAGCTCGTCCTCGCGCCCCAGGGCGACCAGGTAGACGTCGGGCGAACCGTCCGTAGGTTCCAGCCACTGCCCGGCGTCCACGTCACACCGAACGATTCCTCGTACGGTTCTGATCG
>JAUWLR010000160.1 GCA_030613615.1 Candidatus Eiseniibacteriota bacterium | reverse complement strand
CCCGGGGCTACCGCTCCCCACTCACCATCCTCCACGAACGGGACCCCACGCTTGACCCGCGTCTCTTCATGCTGCTACCGTGCGACCTGGATCGAACCTTCAGGTCCACGAAGGTGGGTCACCATGTACCAGGTCTGACCGGTTCCCGGTTCCTGACCCCCCGCTGCAGCTTGTTTGAGCCCGCTCCGCGCTATTTCAGCAGTACCATCTTCCTGGTGGCGCTCCAGGCGTCCACCGAGAGGCGGCAGAAGTATATGCCGGAGGCCACGGGCCTTCCGTCGTCATCTCGACCGTTCCAGTGAGCGGCGTGAACGCCGGTCTGCCCGGTCTCGTCAAGCACCGTGGCGACGCATCTGCCCGCGACGTCGTAGATGTGCATCCGCACCCTGGCTCCGTCTCTGCCCACCGAGTATCGGATCGAGGTCGATGGGTTGAACGGGTTCGGCGAGTTCTGTGACAGCTGGTTGACACGGCCGACCTCGACACCATCGATGCCCGCGGTGCCTATCAGGTCGGAGTCGTCCAGGATGCGCGTGACGTACTCGAGGCGGGTCGATGGATACGAACCGTCGGTCATCCCGCCCAGAAGGACCGGCACCATGTAGCGGCGACTGCCCGCGCCGGCGTCGACGTAGAGCGAGCCGCGTTCCAGCGCGCCCTGGTCGAGCCAGATGAGCGACGCGCCCGCGTCGCCATTCGGGCCCACTTCACCCACGAACTGGTCGGACCAACCCTGATAGTCGTAGTCGAACGACATGTCCTGCGTCAGTCGTCCCGATTGCCCCGTTACCGACTCGACGTTTCCGTCTGCCCTGCCAACACCTGTGGCGTACGTCGCGTGGAACCTGTTCCAGAGCTCGATCTTCGTCGGGCTGCCGTTGATGTAGTACGAGCCGCCAAACATCGGTTCCTCAACGTAGACGTCACCGCCGCCGTCAACAAAGCTCGTCAGCGTGGCAGCCTCGTCGTCGGTCATCGGCACGTTGGCGCCCGGCTCTCCGAAGTTGACGACACCACCGAGGTAAACGATGAGTTCGAAGGGGGAGAGATCGTCGGGGAGCGTCTCCGATACAGAGTACAACTCGCCGATCGAGTCGAGAGCTTCGATCCACGGGACTTCGCTTCCGTCGGCCTCGGTGTAGTCGTCCCCGATCCCGTCGAATGGCTTGTCGCCGTCATCGGCGTCCCACAGTAGGATTCTCGAGTTCACGCTGGCAGCGATCGGTCCCTTGGACCACACCTCCGCCCGCTCGTTGCCCGAGAGATCGACGGCGGTGATCGCGTAGTAGTAGCTCTGCCCGTTCTCTGCCGTGAGGTCGGCCCAGTCTGTCGTGGCCGTGTCCAGCAGGTTCGCTGCTACGGGCGTCATGCCGGTGACATCCGAGAAGCGCTCGGTGTCGCGGTAGATCCGGTAGTGCGCGAAGTCGGACGGAGGCGCGTAGCCCGTCCAGTCCAGAAGGATGACCCCACCCACATCGAACGGGTCGGCCGGCGTCAGGTTGTCGACGGCGGCCGGAGCGTCGGTGTCCGGCGGCTGGTCGACGACGGCCATGCTGCCCTGGTAGGGAAGGATGCCCTGGCCCGTGACCACGATCGTCATCGTTCCCTCGACCGTCGGCGCTGGAGCCAGCGTCGCCACGCCGTTGGGTCCGGTGGTCGCGACGATCGACAGCTCGTCGCAGGACATGAACACGGTGGCGCCGGCGACCGCCTCACCGTCGCGCGACACGGTCACGAGCAGCTCATGCTCACCCAGCGGTATCTCGCTCGCGTGCACGACAGTGGCCTCAACCGGATTTCTGGTCCATATGCGAGTCTCGGGATCACCGAGCAGGTTGAGTTCGTAGAGAGTGTAGCGCGTGTAGCGCTCCGACCTTGCCAATTCGACAAACGCGTCCTTGTGGGCCGCGTGGGCGACTCCCGCGTGCTCCAGCCCCTCATTGAAGAGCACGCTGAAGAACTCGCGGTCGAACAGGTCGCCGGTTCCACCGCCAGGATTGCCGGGAGAGCCCCATCCGTAGCGGCTGTTGCCTATGTACGCTATCCCGCCGCCGCCCGCTGAGTTGACCCAGTGCTCTGCTATGCAGTCCTTGTCTATTGCGGCGGACCAGCAGCCCATCGAGTAGAACAGGCCGTACCTGGGGCCGTTGGTCAGGCCGTCGAAGTCAGAGCGATAGAGCGCTCCGCTTCCAATCGACAGAACCGTTGTGTAGGCGTGGCCGTTGTGATTGATGATGTTGTAGCCGGCGTTCATCGCGGCGACCGCGCTGGAGCGCGACAGGTTACCGCTCGTCTGATAGAGCTTCGTGATGGGATCGAACTGCTCCGGTACCGACTCGTCGTCGATCATGTTCTTGCAGATGGCGTGGTCGGTCCAGGGGTCGCTCCAGAGGACCTCGGCCATGAAGAGCATGTGCTCCTGGTAGTCCGTCGCGAGCGGATCGCCGCCGGGCGCGCCCTCGTAGGTCAGGACCTTGTTGACGAACCGCGCGGCCTCGGTGGCGTTGTCGATCGGAGCGCGTCCGACGAAAACGTCGGCGTACATGTCGATCTCGTCGAGCGAGATCTGGCCGTACGTGCCGTTCCCGTTGGCGTCCCACGTCCCGTCGAGGTCGCCGTAGTAGAGGTCACAGCGGATCTTGTCCTCATCCGGTGCGCCGCCGACGCCGGACGTCATCGCGTAGACCGTGCGGGCCGGGACGACACCGGTGTCGCCGCCCAGGAGTACCCACATCGTGCCCTTGTTCTCGTAGTAGTCGATAATGCAGTTCCGGATCTGCTCCTGCGCGTCGACACCCGTGTAGTTGGAGTAGACCCACGTCGTGGTTACGACCTCGGTCGTCAGTCCCTTCTGCGCCTTCCAGTCGGCTAGCGCCGGGAACGTCGATTCGTAGGAGGAAGGAGTGATGATCAGGTAGTCGACCTCGCCGCGGCCCGCTCTGGGGCCCTCCGCCCGGTCGATCCCGGCCTCGGGGTTGACGACCAGCGCGCGTGCGCGCTCGGCCGTGGCTCTGGCCGACTTCGGTGAGAGCGGACCCGGCATCCGTGCGGTCTTGGGCGCCATCGCAATCGTGAGAGCTATCTCAGTGGTCTCGTTGACGTAGAGCTTCCGCTCGGCGGCAACATACTGGACGGGGTAGAAGGCAACTGTCGCGATGCCCTGGCCTCCTGCGTTGCCTGAGCCGAGGAGCACGCAGCTCTGCTCCGGGTAGGGGAACTGTGACGCGTAGGCCGCTTCGTCCGGGTCGATCCACCGGGCGAGTCCGGGCATGGAAAGCGGCACCTCCGGCTGACGCGGCCGCACCAGGAATGAACCCGGAAGCTCGCTCCGCGACACGACCCTCGCCTCTGCGCTCAACGCCACCGCGCCGTCGGGGAGAGCGAACCTCACGAGCATCAGCGGCAGCTCCGGGTAGCCCTCTTCGTGCGTCGACAGCCCTGCTCGAAGGCGCACGACATCGAAGCCGTCCTTGTGTTCGACGAGCACGTCCTGTTGCGTCACCTTCACGGTTGTTGTCAACGTGCCGGGTGACGCGAGAGCCACCGACGCGAACGCACACAGCGCGGCGAGAGCGAACAGCACTATCCGAAGTCCGGACAGGCGCATCGGAATCCTCCTTCTCCGGGATTAGTTGGGGCTAACTTCTTCCAGCACATCATTTTAACTCATTTAGCCGTCTTAGTCAAGGAATACCGACTCGGGAAAGGTCCCCGCACGAAACGAGGCGCGGCCACCACCCGGGATCCCTGTCGGTCCCGAGGGTGAGCCGCGCCTCTTGACTGTGCCCTGTTGATGTCCGGGACGCCGGTTCCGCCCGAGTCGTTCCGCGAAGGCGGCGTCCGTCCCCCTACAGAGTTTCTCCAGAACCGGCCTGATGCCGGCTGCTACACGTCACGTACGTCACCTGTAGAGTGCCTTGATCTCTCCCCAGGAGGCGCTCTCCACCGGGTCCACATGGTTGCCCTGGAACGTGACATCGTCAATCATGACGCCGGCGTCGCCGGCGGCACCCGGACCGCAACCGTTGTCCGTGGTGTTCATGACCCACAGGAAGCCACCGAAGGTGTAGGGGTCTGGGTCGCAGAACTGGCCCATGTCGAAGCCGATGTTGAGGCCCGTGCCGCCCCAGCCGTCGCAGGAGCCGAAGTCGCCCCAGTACGACACGATGCCGTAGTAGTCGGCGCCGTTGCACGTGCCGAAGAAAGCGCAGTAGTCGTTGTCGATCGTCGGCACCGCGAAGTGGACCGCCATCAAGGCCGTGCAGGACAGAGCGCCGGTCAGATCAACGAGAGGAGTGTAGAGGCCGTCCTGCAGGTTCGGCGGGACGAGGCTCGTGTCCGCGTCGTCGCCGCACCACCAGCTGCTGGAATCCGACAGCGCCGGGCAGCGTCTGTAGATGACGTGCCAGTAGTCTCCGGCGGCGCCGGGAACCTCCGGAACCAGGTTGACCTGGTCGTCGGCGTTGTCGTAGAAGTACACGTACCCGCTATTGTAGTCGAAGACCTTGACGATATCGCACATGAAACCGCCACCGACCGAATGATACAGGCCGTCCTCATCCGACCAGGCGCCGTCGGAAAGGAAGCGGAAACGGACGTTGAGCGGATTGTCGTACGTCTGGAGGATGAAGCCATAGAGACCTATGTCGGTCCACGGGGCCGGACCGTCGTAGCCACGGTTCAGGTTCACGAAGACACCCATGCTCTCGGCCTGAACGTACGTGTAGTCGTAGCCGATCTCCGAATCGTGACGGAATGCGTAGGTCAGGATCGGATACGTGGCCCCGCTCAGGTCGGTCGTCGGGATGACCAGCCTGTCGTCCCAGCTGTTGCCGTAACCACCGTCGGTGTCATAGTCAAAGTTACCG
>JAUWLR010000090.1 GCA_030613615.1 Candidatus Eiseniibacteriota bacterium | reverse complement strand
GACCGTGGATGCCGACTACAACTACTGGGGCAGCACCTGTGTGGGCGACAGCCTGTTCTACGGTCTTGTGGACTACGTTCCCTGGACAGACGAGACGCACACGGAGACGTACACGGAGTGCGGCACGGGCGTCGATGAAGGCGTGGCGGTGAAGCCTTACTTGAGCCACAACTTCCCGAACCCGTTCAATCCTACGACGGCGATCCAGTATCGGGTGCCGTCGCCGGGCAGTCGCGTGCGTCTGTCGGTCTACGATCTCTCGGGCCGGACGGTGCGGACCCTGGTTGATGCCTACAGGAGCGGGGGAGAGCATCTCGCCATCTGGAGGGGTCTGGACGAGCACGGCCGCGAGGTGGGCTCTGGCGTGTACTTCTACCGGCTGGAGGTAGGGGACACGAAGCTCGAGCGCAAGATGGTCATGCTGAAATGATATGGAGCGGTCGGGCTCGACCGTTCCATATGGTCTAGGAGGAAGCTGCCCGCCCGGATGGTATTCGGAGCGCGGGCGCCGGATTCGGTCCTGTCCGGGTCCGACTATCCCACGTTCACTGAGGGGGTCGCCTTGCGGCGGCCCCTTCTCTGTAATGAGTAGAAATCATTGACACATGTAGAGAACTAGCGTACTCTCAAAGCGTCCAATGACAGCATATCCTGCTTTCCGCACCGGGGCCGCACGGGCGCAGAAACCCGTGCTGAAGGCCTCCTGGCCAGCTCAGCCCGGGCCTTCCTGGGTGGAGTGCGCGTACGCCGGGCCGACTGTACAAAGACCCATCAAAAGGGAGCGCACGATGCGATGCTCAAGAGCACTCACAGTTCTTGCGGCGGTGGTGATCCTGAGTCTATGGGGATCGGTGGCGGGCGCGCAGGTCTACGCCGGCGAGAGCGAGCCGGGGTGGATCGTGGGCTACGAGGGCGCTCTCGGAACCGTCGTCAATCCGGAGGTGTCGATACCCGGGGTACGCGGCATGACGCTCGACGAGTTTGGCCGTCTGCTCATCGCGGCGTGTTGTGGCCAGGGGGACATACTGCTCTTCGACATCGAGGCCCAGACGCTTGAGACTCTCGAGTATCACCAGTCGAACTACGCGACCGAGGACGTATATCCTGATCCGGCCGACTCCAGCATCTATGTCATCAAGAACGGGACCCCGCCCGACGGTGCCCCGCGCTGTGACAGCTATCTCGGTATTCTGCCGGGCGGAGTAGGTCCGGCCGGGACCATATACACGTTCGGCAGTGACGACACGCTCGTGGACCTTCAGGTCTGGCCGATGGGTGACCGTGCGGGGAACATACTGGTTCTCGTCGAGAGCGGATGCCCCGGTTCCGGGTTCCTCGCGGAGTTCGAGAAGACGGGGCCGGGGACCTTCGTTCGGCTCCCGGACGTCGTCAACCCCGGAGCAATGGTGGCGGATCCCGGTGGGTTCGCGATAACGCCCGGCGCCAGCATCGTGATCGTGGACCGGGAGTTCGGCCTGCACCACGTGGTCGCGGGCGGAGTCGTCCCATTCGGTGAGGCTGAGGGTCCCCACTACACCGACATGGAGATCGGATCGGACGGCACCATCTATCTTGTGAACTCGCAAAACGGCGTGATCGAGCGCTACGACGAGGACGGCACGAGGATCCCGCCGGACCTCGCCGGAGGCATAACGAACCCGACGGCCGTGACCGCCGCCTCGTTCGCGCCGACTCCGGAGGGAGAGAACGCCTTCGTCGAGCCCCTCTCGGGCGTCCAGATCACCTACGAGGAGGTCACAAGCGCCGGGTTCACATCAGCGGTCGCGGAATCGTCCCAGAACAGAGTGAGCCCCGAGGGGAACTTCCTGCCCGACTACGCCGTCCTCCCCGGGTCGCGAGCCGACCACTTCCTCTACATCTCGCTCTCGACCGAGGCGGTCTACCGGAGCCTGATCCAGGTGGACGTTCTCATGGAGGGCTCGCGCCTCTTCTATGCGAGCGGCGTCAGCGATACCTTCCGTGACTTCACGGTCGTGGGAAGCATCGAGGACGCGCGCGGGACGATGCCTCGGTTCAGCGAACTCGGCGAGCCCGGTGGCAGCAGGCTGGAGACCGGTCCGACGGAAGTCGTCCTCGTCGACGACACGCGCGATCTCTCGCAGGTGACTCTGTACAAGTTCTGGCGCCTCGAGAAGGCGATGGAGATGCCCGACGCGGTGCCGTCCCAGAACTCCTGCCCGTGGGAGGTGATGGAGTTCCTCCAGACGTTCCGCGAGAGGGCCCGCTACAACTACGATGCCGGGGTCCCCGGGAACGCCCTGGGCGAGCTCGCGATCATGAACGCGATCCTGCGCGACCACGCTGGCTGGTGCGTACCCGAATCCTCCGACGACGAGAAGATGGGCAACCTCGTCGGGAAGGTACTCGCGCACTCGAAGACACTGATGCACAGCATCGAGCTCGAGAGCGGCGAGACCTTCGCGGGCATCGACGACGCGTTGACGGCGATCGCGCTCTCTGTGACGAGCCCGGCGCGCGGGGAGTGCGTGCTTGCTCTGTCGGGTCCCGTGGGCACCGAGGTCGCGGCGAGCATCTACAGCGTATCCGGCAGACTGGTGGCGACGGTCTTTGAGGGCAAGCTGCTGAGGGCGGCGAGACGGTCGTGTGGAACGGCGTTGATCAGACGGGCCGTCCGATAGCCTCCGGCGTCTACTTCGCCCGCGTGGAGTCAGGCGGGGAGATGCAGACGGCGAAACTGGTCTACATCAGATAGGTCCGCGCGCAGCACATGTGACTGACAGGCGCCGGTTGGGCAGGACCGTCCCTCTGGGTGGTCGACCCCGCCGGCGCCGCTGCGTACGGGCGGTTGCACCCCGCCGGCGCCGCTGCGTACGGGCGGCAGCACACCTACCCTGGGAACCGGCTGGTCAGGGCGTTGCACATCTGATAGCCTCGTGCCTGGCGTCGGTGACCGCTACTCCCCGGCGAATGCACTGTCGGGGTCGAATCGAGAGGTGACACGGAGCAGCATGGTAGGCAAGACGGTCTCTCACTACCGCATTATCGACGAACTCGGCCGGGGCGGCATGGGCATCGTGTACGCCGCCGAGGACACGAAGCTGGGCAGGCGTGTCGCTCTCAAGGTCTTGGCGCAGGACGTTGCGGCCGATCACGAGCGTGTGCAGCGGTTCATCCGAGAGGCGCAGGCCGCGTCCGCCATCAACCACCCCAACATCGCGACCATCTACGAGATCGATGAAGTCGACGGCCTGACGTTTATTGCCATGGAGCTCGTCGAGGGCATGACGCTGCGCGCGAAGATGTCCGCCGGCATCCCGTCCTTCGATGAGATCCTGGACCTCTCCAGGCAGATCGCCCGTGCGCTGGGCAAGGCCCACGAGCTGGGCATAGTGCACCGCGACATCAAGCCTGAGAACATCGTCGTGAGGCCCGACGGACTGGTCAAGATACTCGACTTCGGGCTCGCCAAGCTGCTTCAGACGTCCGAGAGCGCTGATGCGACGCAGGCCATGTCCCTCACGCGTGAGGGCGCCGTGATGGGGACGGCCCGCTACATGTCTCCGGAGCAGGCGAGGGGCACGCCCGTGGACGCAAGGGCGGACGTGTTCGCCGTAGGCTCGGTGTTCTACGAGATGGCGGCCGGGCGGCCCGCGTTTCCCGGCGAGACCCACGTCGATGTTCTCTACGCCGTCGTCAACACGCCGCCGGCTCCGATCCCCGACGACGCGGGCGTGCCGCGGGAGTACCAGGAAATAGTCGCGCGAGCCCTGGCGAAGAAGCCGGCCGACCGGTTCGATGACTGCGGCGCGGTGGCCGCGGAGCTTGAGAAGTTCGGCGCGCCTGTGTCCTCCGTGCTGGGGACGCAGCTCGGCTCGCTGGGCGAGACGACGTGGCAGACGGCCACCGGGGTCATGGACAAGCCCCTCCAGGAGACCACCTGGATAGACCCCCAGCAGTCGATCGCCGTGCTTCCGTTCAGGAACATGAGCGGCAACCCCGACGCCGACTGGATGCAGTCGGGTCTCCAGGTGATGCTGGGAAGCGACCTCTCGCAGATCCCGACGCTGCGAGTCGTGCCGGCCGACCGCCTGACAACGCTCATGGCAGATCTCAAGCTGGGCCCGGGCTCCGTGCTGGATGAGACGGCCGTCAGGTCGATCGGAGAGTTCCTCAACGTCGACACGATCGTGAGCGGCAGCTTCGTCAAGCTGGGCCCGGCAGCGCGGGTCGACGTGTCGATACGGCGACCCTCAACCGGCGAGGAGGTGCACGAGAAGGCCGAGGCCTCGACCGATGCGGAGCTGCTTCAGGTCGTGGCGCACCTGGCGGCGCAGGTCCGCCGCACCATCCAGAGTGAGGGGGCGCGGGATCTCGTAGTCACGATGGTCGGGGAGAAGGGCTCGAAGGATCCCGACGCCATCCGCGCGTACGTCGATGGGCTGGCGAAGCTCTACGAGGGAAACAACATTGAGGCCATCTCGCTTCTTTCCGAGGCCGTCGAGCACGACTCGAGCTTCGCGCTCGCCTACACGTACCTCGGTGAGGCCCTGTCGAACTCGGGGAGGATGGAGGAGGCACGCGACGCCCTGAGGAACGCTGCGCAGCGGGGCGAGGGACTCACCCGCGCGGACTCACTTTTCATTACAGCCAGGGAGGCCACGGCGGCGGGCGAGATCGAGCGCGCCATCGAGGTGTTCGAGCGTCTCGTTCAACTCCTTCCCAACAATCTGAGCGCCGTCTACGAGCTGGCCCAGGCCTACGAGATGAAGGGCGACTGGGACGGTGCAATCAGAAACCTCGAGAGGATCGTCGAGCTGGACCCCAAGTTTGTCACGGCCCTCTTCGCCATGGGGCGCGTCAACATCAAGAAGGGCAGCGGCCAGGAAGCGCTCGAGTACCTCTATCGTGCGCTCTCGCTCAACACCCTTCTGGGAAATGAGGAGGGGCGGGCGACGGTCCTGAACGCCATAGGCCTTGCCGGCTACTACCTCGATCGATACGACGAGGCCCTCAAGCACTACGACGAGTCGCTCGAGATCAAGCGACACATAGGAGACCGCCGGGGAGAGAGCGCCACGCTCTCGAACATGGCCGTCGTCTATCAGGTCAGGGGCGACTACGAGAAGTGTGTCGAGACCTACGAGGCCGCCCTCGCCATCAGCCGGGAGCTGGGCGACGATCGAGGCACGGCGGAGAACCTGATCAACATCGGGACCGCCTACGAGGAGCGCGGCTCGCTCGACGAGGCCCTCGATAGTTACAAGAAGGCCCTGAAGATCGAGTCGGACACGGGCGACCGGATGCCCGAGATACTCTGTCTCAACGATATCGGCAACGTGTATCTGATCCAGGGCAAGGTCGACGACGCCGAGGTCTACTTCCAGCGGGCGCTCGAGGCGCGCAGGCAGCTGGGAGAGAAGAAGGGCACCGCCATCTCACTCAACTACCTCGGGAACATCGAGCGCCTGAGGGGCCGCCCCGACAAGGCGGTGGCGAGGTACCTGGAGGCCCTCAAGATCTCCAAGGAGATAGGCTGGCGGAGCGGTGAGGCTGAGACGCGCGGCTACATGGCCACGGTCATGGCGTTCCAAGGGAGGTATCGAGCCGCACTTGAATCCCAGGACGAAGCCCTCGGCATCTTCGAGGAGCTGGGCGACAAGAACGGTATCGCATGGTCGCTGGCGGCACGGTCGAAGCTCGAGTGCTCCCTGGGTGAATGCGGCGCCGCCGCGGACACCGTGGCGCGCGCCCTGGAGATGGCGGGCGAGATCGGCAACGAGGAACTGATCGCCGACGCGCTTCTGGCGCGCGGGACCATGGGCAACCTCTCGGGTTCCGACTCGGTTGTCGCAGACCTGGAGCTCGCGCGGACGCACGCCGAGGCGAGCGGCGCGCGAATCACCCTCCTGCAGGTCGCCTCGGAGCTCGGACGTGCGCTCCGACGTGACGGGAAGCTCGAGGGTGCGCTCGCGATCCTCGATGACGTGGTCAGGGAGGCCCGCAGCTTAGGGCTGGAGTCCGTCAGGGCGGTGGCCGAGTTCTACCGGGCACAGACGCTGCTCGAGAGCGGGGACCGTGGGGCCGCTGGTGAGGCGGCGTCGACCGCCTGTGAGATGGCCGGGTCCATGGGCGAGCGGGAGCTTCTCCTGCGGTGCCGCTGTCTGCTCGCGAAGATAACGCGCGGAGACAGCGACTCGGCAGAGAACGCGATGTGCTGCCTGGACGAGGCCGCCCGGCTGGTCCGAGAGCTCGGCGAATCGGGGCCCTCGTTCCTCTCTCGTCCCGATGTGGCGCACGATATCAGGACGTCGGCTGAGATCCTGAACGAGACGGGGCGGTCGGAGGAGCTGTCTAGATTCCCGGAGCTGGAACTGGGAGAGACCGGCGGCCAATCCGGTGGCGAGAAGGAGAGCGCGTAGCAGCACCGCGGCCCATCGGCGCGGCGTGAAGCGTCAGGGGCTGCCCTGAAGAGACAGAACCACAACGCCCGTCGCCATCAGCACCGCGCCTGTGAGTCTTGCTCGCAGGTGCTTCTCTTTGAAGAAGAGGTACCCGAACACAACCGCCAGCACCATGCCCGCGCGCTTGATAGCGATGACGTAGCTCGCCATGGTGAGTTCGATCGCCGTGAACTGGCTCAGTATCATGATCGCGGCGAAGAGGCCCAGCAGGAAGAGCCGGGGAACCATGGCCCGGCCCAGCGGCTGCCTCCGGAGCCCGAAGATGAGGAACGGCGCGTACAGCAGGCCGAACACCAGACAAAAGAACGTCGTGTAGTAGGAGGGAGAACTGGCCACCGTCGCCACCTTGTCGTGCACGGCTGATATGCTCCAGAGGGCGGCGACGAGGAGCATCAGAAGACTGCCCCTCTCTGACACAATGGCTCTGAGAGGAGCGAGGAAGCCGCCCCGGACCTTGTCAATGTGGATCGCGTATCCACCCGACACTATCAGGAGGATTCCCGCGAGACCGAGGGCGCTTGGCGCTTCCCTGAGCACGACCCAGCTCGGGAGGAGCATGAAAAGTGGAGTGAATGCCAAAAACGGCATCGTCAGAGACAGAGGGGAGATGGAGAGCGCCTTCACCTGAAGCGTGACGGCGATCATGTTGACGACCACACTGATCATCGCGGCGCGAAGGAACTCCGGCCCGACCGCCGGCATTCCCTGTCTGAGGAGCAGGAGCGCGGACCATGGCAGCGACAGCGTGATGAGTCCCCAGGTGACCACATAGACGTGAGCTCTTTTCGAGAGCGCCTTGGCGTAGCTGCCGGACGCCGCGAACCCGATCGCGGTCACTATTGCCAGGGGAACCCAGGTCACAGTATCGCCTCTTTTCGGGGCCCACGCTTCTACCGGTCCAGCGATGCTAGCCTCGTTGCTCGCCGAAGTCAAAGAGCAGTTCCCTCCTGTGAGTTGCCGGTGTTGCCGCCGGACGCGCGGCGTGCTACCCTCACCGGGCCTCGCAGTCATTGTTCAAGGGAGCAACCGGAGCGAGCCCGTGCCGAACACGCCCCAGGAACACCAGCGTCTCACGGTTCTCGCCATCTACGGCTGGCGTGAGTTCTGGTCGATGGGAGAGGGTCGGGGCGCACCGTCGTTCTTCCTGTCCATCACGAGCTTCCCGAAGCGCGGCCACGACATGCACGTGCTCATGCCAGGGCGCCCGGGTTGTCCTCGCGAGGAGGACTACCACGGCGTCACGCTCCATCGCTTCCGGAGCGCGGTCAACTTCATGCCGGAGCCGGGCGCGAGCAAAGTGCTCCAGCATCTCAAACGTTTGCTCTCATACGCATACTGGTTCATCCGCGTCGTCCCCGCGGGGAAGTCGCTCGCGTCGAAGCTGGGCGCCGATGTCGTCATCGGCATGGGAGAGCTGGGCGCCCCGGCGGCTTTCCGTATCGCGCGGGCGACGGGCGTCCCGAACGTGACGAGGCTCTTCGGCATCAGCGCGCTCATTGCCAACAGGCTGAAGTTCATGCTCCGCTACCGCGAGACGCGCGCGCTGACCACGCCCGCGGACTACGTCATTCTCTGCGACGACGGGTCGCAGGGTGACAGACTTGCCCGCCGCCTCGGTGTCGACATGGACCGGCTGCTGTTCTGGCCGAACGGTGTGGACAAGCGTCTCTACGAGTCCCCGAGTCCCTCGCACGACATCCGGGTGGAACTGGGCATACCGGAGTCGCGCCGCATTGTGCTGTCCATCTCCAGGCTCCATTTCGAGAAGCACATCGAGAGAATCGTGCGGTCGGTTCCCGGTGTCGCCGCAGCGCGGGATGATGTCACGTTCGTGATCGTCGGAAGCGGAGAGGAGAGAGAATCCCTGGAGAGGCTGGCCGACTCTCTGGGCGTGCATGACCGGATGGTCTTCACCGGGTCGGTGGGACGTGAGAAACTGCCCGACTACTACAAGACGGCGGATATCTTCGTGGCCCTGTCTGACAGAACGAACGTGTCCAACTCGCTCCACGAGGCCATGATCTCGGGACTGCCGGTGGTGGTCCTCAATACGGGGAGGACGGCGGACGTCGTACAGAACGGCGAGAACGGAATCCTGCTGACGCCCGCGGACCTCCCTCGGGTTCACGAGGTTATTCTCGAGCTTCTGGCGGACGATGAACGCAGGCGGGTTCTCGGCGAGAGAGCTCGCGCGAGTGCCGACGAGAGGCTTCCGACCCTTGAAGAGCGCCAGGTGATGGAAGCCGAGGTGGCGGAGCGCGCGGTCAGGGAGCGCGCCGGGGGACGGTGATTGGAACCTGACCGGCGAAGATCGTGCGCCGGCAGCGTGTGGAATCGGACCTGCGGTGGACCGCGGAAGAGGGTGCGAGTGGACGAAAGACTGAACACCGGGATCAGCGAGAGTCCCGCAAGGACCGTTCTTCGGCACAGCGTCATGACGTTCGGGACGAGAATGGCCATCATTCTCGTCAACATCCCGACCTCGATCATGATCGCACGGTTGCTCGGAACCGGCGGTCAGGGAACCTACGCATCTGCCGTCGTCTTCCCGGCCATGTTCGCGTTCGTCGGGCTCATGGGGCTGGACTCCGCCCACACCTTTCTGATCTCAAGGAAGCGATACGAGCTGGCACAGGTGAACGGCCAGAGCCTCCTTCTGATGCTCGTTCTGAGCGCTGTCATCACGCCGCTCTACATCATCTTCATCCGCTACTACGATGGGGCGTCGGAGCCCGGGCTTCAGTCGATCCTGCGAACGGCGGCCGTGCTCATCCCGATTCTCCTGGCCAAGTATCTGTCGGTGGCGCTTTTCCTCGGGCTCAAGCGCATCCGACTCTTCAACATCGTTAACCTCGTGCAGGCCGCCGTCCTTCTGGCTCTGATGTGCATCAACCTGTTCGTTCTGAAGGGAGGAGCGCTCGGCGCTGTGATCGCGTACGCCGTGAGCGAGACACTGGTCATCGCGTTCGCGATCCGGGCGATTCGCAGGGAGGCCGCCGGTGGGCGCGTGTTCGCGAGACCCGCTCCCGGGATGTTCCGGACGTCGATCGTCTACGGGCTGCAGGGCCACTTCGGCGGGATGCTGACGCAGTTCACGTACAGGTTCGACATGTTTCTGGTGCTGTCGATGTTGGGGCTCAAGGCCCAGGGCCTCTACTCGATCTCGGTCATCCTGGCAGAGAAACTGTCGCACATTCCGCAGTCGGTCAACGTAGTGCTCTTCCCGCAGGTGTCATCTCTCTCGAGCGAGGAGGCGAACGCGCTGACACCCAGGGTCACGCGGAACTCGCTCTTCATCGTCCTGGTCGCCGGAGCCGCATTGTACTTGGTGAGCAGACCGCTTCTTCTCCTCTTCTACGGCACGGAGTTCCTGCCCGCCCTGAAGGCTTTTCAGATCCTGATCCCGGGCATAGTCACGCTCTCCGTGGCCAAGATCCTCTCGAGCGACCTGTCGGGCAGAGACCGCCGCATCTACCACACGGTGGCCACCGCGATCACCTTCGCGGTGAACGTGTCGCTCTGCTTCGCCTGGATACCACGCTTCGGCATTGCGGGGGCAGCGTGGGCGTCCACCGTCGCCTACACGCTCCAGAGCGTGCTGATGCTCGCTTTCTTCACGAAGCTGTCGGGCTGCGGTCTCGCAGAGACGGTCCTCATTCGCAGGGAGGACCTTGCATTGTACGGCGGACTTGTGAGGAAGCTCGTGAGGCGTGGGGGTGGTGGGTAGCGGGGGCCCGCTACGAAGGCCAACAGAGGAATCATCTGCGGGAGCCGGAGGTGGGCCGGGTGAGGTTCGCGATGCGCGGCAGCACGCTAGTGCCGGCGGGGGGCGTGGCGACTACGGACTGAGTTCGCGAGGTCCGGATCTGAACGCTGAAGGCCTCCCGGTTCCGAGAGATCGTCGGGCTGAGGCATGTGGAGAACGGCTACGCCTCTGTCTGCACTCCCCTCATGACCGCCTTAACGGCGGCCTCGTCATTCCGGGCGGCCGCAACCGTCCCTGAAGTCATGTACCGTGCCGGCCTGCGGGTCTTGAGGTCGTCAGGCTTGGCCCTAGCGACATCGGGTGGAAGGATGGTATGCTGGAAGTCCACAGGGGAAAGGGAGCAGAGGACCGGAATGTCCCCGTGGACCAAGAAGCGGTTGGGCGGCTGCAGCGCGCCGGCGGAGGTGAGCTGTCCAAGTGTGACGGGGACGGGATTATGAAGCGTATTGGGTCGCGTAACCCGCAGGAGGGCAGAGGCCCACTGGTGGTGCTGGCAGGACCGGCAGCCTCGGGGTAGGCGACATGCACTGCTTCACACGGCGTCCTTATCCGGCCCATTTGACACGCATTGGGGCGCTGCTGTCGGCAGTATAAGTGTAGTTAGGTGGGCACCGCCGGACAACGTTGGGAGTTCCATAGGGGAGGACACGGGCAGATGAGCAGCGCCAGCAATAGGGCCATCATCACTCGATGGATAGAGGAAGGATGGAACGCCGGCAATCTGGACATCGCCGACGAACTCTACGCACCCGACTTCTTCGCTCCGAGCATGGAAGATGGCGTCCCCGACCTGCACGGCCCAGAAGGAGCCAAGGCGATGGTCCAGCGGCTCCGCTCGGCGTTCCCCGACGTGCACTTCCGAATCGACCATCTGGTGTCCGAGGGCGACATTGTGGTTGGTGCATTCACGATTGAGGGTACGCATCTCGGGAATCTGCACGGGGTTCCACCGACAGGCAAGCACGTACGATTCGAAGCAATCGACATCTGGCGTCTGAAAGACGGCCGAATAGCCGAGCGGAAGGCGGCAGTAGCAGACGTCTTCTCAATGCTGCGGCAGCTCGGTATGGGGTTGACAGAGGAAGAGCCCA
>JAUWLR010000206.1 GCA_030613615.1 Candidatus Eiseniibacteriota bacterium | reverse complement strand
TGAGAGACCCGAGGCCTGAGCACGTCGGGACCTGAGTCCGATTCCCGCTTGTCACCCCGCCTCTGCCGTGCTAGATTGTAGCCCGTCGGGGCGTGGCGCAGTCAGGTAGCGCACTAGCATGGGGGGCTAGGGGTCGCTGGTTCGAATCCAGTCGCCCCGACCACAACAGACGTCAAACAGCTCGACCCAGAATGGCCACGTAGCCAATGTTCGCCTTCGCTGTCTACAAGCTCGGAGCGTTTCTGGCGCAGAGCCTCTCACTGCCCACCGCACGCGATATGGCACATGTGGTGGGCAGATTGATGTGTTTCTTCCAGAGGCGGAACCGGCGTTATCTGCTCCGCAATCTGAAGGTCGCGTTCGGGAACGAGCGCTCGCCTCGGGAGCTCAAGCTCCTCCGGCGGAAGATCTTCGAGAACTTCGCGGTCTTCGTGACCGACTTCCTGAGGATGCCGCTCGTCACGCGCGACAACCTCGACGACTACCTCACGAAGGGAAGCCGGGAGGCGATCGAGCGACTCGGAGCGTACGCGAGCCCCGACACTCCAACGATCTCCACCACGGCCCACGTCGGAAACTGGGAGATGGGTGCCGCGGCCGTCGGTCTTCTGGCCGGGCCGCTGGCCGTCCTCGTAGATGTCCATCCCAGCACGCTCGTGACCAGGTTCTTCGACGGGCGTCGCGCCGACAAGGGCATCGACGTCGTTCCGGTCTCGGCGTTTCACAGGTGTTTCAGGTCTCTCAAGAGAGGACACCTCGTTGTCATCGTCGGGGACCGCCCGACGACCGGTCAGGGCATCAGGGTTCCCTTCTTCGGACGCGAGGCTCTGATGCCGGACGGCTACGCCCTCCTGGCGAGACGCCTCGGGGCGATCATCGTCCCGACCTTCATGGTGATGGCGCCGGAAGGGAAGCACGAGTTCATCCTGGACGAGCCGATCGTGCCGCGCGTGACGGACGACTTCGACGCGGACGTGAGGGACACCGTCGAACGGGCCGTCGCACTGCTCGAGCGCTACGTCAGGCGGTACCCGGAGCAGTGGTATGTCTTCAGCCCGATCTGGGACACGGACGGCGCCGTGGAGAAGGACCGTCATCTGCTGAGGAGAATGCGGAGAGCCACCGATGAGAACGCTCGTCGTCATACCCTGTAAGGATCTCGAGGGCGAGGTCGGTGAGGTCGTACGGGGCGTGCTCGGGCTCAACCTCGGCCTCGATGTCGTGGTCGTCAACGACGGCTCGACGGACGGGACCTCCGCCGCGGCCGAGGCGGCCGGGGCGCACGTTCTCGAGCACGAGGTCAACCTTGGGAAAGGCGCCGCTCTCAAGACAGGGTTTGAGTACGCGGTTGCGAAGGGCTACGATGCCGTAGTCACGATGGACGGCGACGGACAGCACGACCCGTCGGCGATCCCGGACTTCCTCGACGCGCTGGAGAAGTGTGACGCGGACATCATCGTCGGCACGAGAATGCACGCCGTCGGCGAGATGCCGAAGCTCAGGATATGGACGAACCGCACGACGTCGAGGATCGTCTCGCTCATTACTGGTCAGGATATCCCCGACAGCCAGAGCGGGTATCGGCTAATCAGAGTCCGCGTCCTGAGAGACATCGTGAAGTCGTTCGTCACGACGCGCTACGACACCGAATCCGAGCTTCTCATCCGCGCGGCGCGGCGCGGCTACACTACGGCTGCCGTAGCGATCACGTCCATCTACACGGGCGCCGTCAGCCACATCAACCCGATCGTCGACACTCTGCGATTCGTCAGGCTGGTCAGCCGCAGCATGTTCTGGCGGTAGGCACTGGGAGTACCGACTTGGACAGACCCCGCATTCTCATATGCAACGATGACGGCGTTCACGCGCGCGGCATCAAGGCCCTGCGGAAGGCGCTCGAGGAGGTCGCGGACGTGACCGTCGTTGCGCCAGACCGCGAGAGGAGCGGCGCCAGCCACTCGCTCACGATGGACGTCCCGCTTCGAACCCACCGCATCAAGGAGAACATCATTGGCGTCGACGGGACGCCGACCGATTGCGTGCTGCTTGCGCTCAAGCTGCTTCTCCCGGAGCCGCCCGACCTCGTGGTCTCCGGCATCAACAGGGGAGCGAACATGGGCGACGACGTCACGTACTCCGGGACCATCGCCGCGGCCATGGAGGCGACGCTCATGGGCATTCCGGCGATAGCCGTGTCGCTCTGTCGGTGCGAGTCAGGTGCCTACGACTACGAAGCAGCTGCCGAGATCGCCAGAGAGGTGGCGCTCATGGTGCTTGAGCGCGGGCTCCCCGAGGGGACCCTCCTGAACGTGAACGTCCCGAACATACCGAGAGAGGAAATCAGAGGTGTGGAGGTCGCCCGGCAGGGCAAGCAGGTCTACGAGGAAGCTGTCGTGGAGAAGCAGGATCCGCGCGGCCGAACCTACTACTGGATAGGCGGCCAGCTGACGTCGTGGGAGCCGGAGCCCGACACGGACTACGCGGCCGTGTCCCAGGGACTCGTCTCCATAACGCCGATCCACCTCGATCTCACCGACTACCGGGCAATGGACGTGCTGAGGAGCTGGCCTCTTGAACAGGTAGTAGCGGCCGGCACGGGAACACCCGGGACGGAAGCCGTTGAGACAGGAACGCCGACATCCGCGGCCGACCAAACCGAGAAGAACGAGGGGGAGATCAGCTGATGGACTGGGAATCCCTTCGGAACGAGATGGTCGAGACGCAGCTCGTACGGCGAGGCATCACGGACGAGGGTGTGCTTGAGACCATGCGAGAGGTTCCGCGGCACCTCTTCGTCGCACCCGGCATGGAATCCCGCGCCTACGGCGACCACGCGCTTCCAATAGGGGAAGGTCAGACCATCTCGCAGCCGTTCATGGTGGCGCTGATGACCCAGGCGCTCGAGCTGACAGGTAGCGAGAGGGTGCTCGAAATAGGCACGGGTTCCGGGTATCAGACCGCCATCCTCTCGAAGCTGGCGGAGCAGGTGTTCAGCATCGAGCGCGTGGAGAGCCTCACGGCCCGCGCGCGAGCCGTTCTGGAGGATCTTGGAGCCTCGAATATAGCGATACGCAGCGGCGACGGCACGATCGGCTGGAAGGAGTTCGAACCCTACGACAGGATAATCGTAACGGCGGGAGCGCCTGAGGTGCCCCCGAGCCTTGAGGAGCAGCTCGGCGACCCGGGCATAATGGTCGTGCCGGTGGGCAGCCAAGGACTGCAGCAGCTCCGGATAATCGTGAAGAGCGAGGGCGAGGTGTCCGTGAGGGACGCCGGAGGATGTGTCTTCGTCCCGCTCGTCGGCAGAGAAGGGTGGAGCAAGGAAACGTGAGAGACAACAGAGACAGGGAAGACTCCAGAGACCCGGG